>CAZMJQ010000414.1:0-19150 GCA_964566475.1 uncultured Propylenella sp.
CTCATCGTCAAGGAGCTGCACGAGACCATCGACCGGCTGGTGGCGGAAGCCTACGGCTGGCCGGCCGACCTCACCGACGAGGAGATCCTCGCCAGGCTCGTGGCGCTCAACAGGGAGCGGGCCGAGGAGGAGCGGCGCGGCATCGTGCGCTGGCTGAGGCCCGACTACCAGATACCCAGGTTCGGCACGCCCAAGGAGAAGGCCGAGCAGATCGAGGCGGAGCTGCCGGCCATCGCCGCCAAGGAGCAGAAGCCCGCCCTCCCCCGGCCCGAGGTCGAGCGCACGGCCGCAATCTTCGCCATGCTCGCCTCCACGGCCGACCCGATCGACGCGGGCGCCCTCGCCTCCCGCTTCCGCCAGGGCAGGCGCGTCGAGCCGCAGGTCCGCGCCACGCTGCTGGCGCTTGCCCGCATGGGGCACGTCGCCTCCGCCGACGGGGGAAGAACCTTCCAGATGCGCCCGTCCGGCGCCGATTGAACCCCCACCGCTGACGTCTTCCCGGAATCGCACGGCGTTCGCGAGCTTGGGCTCGTGCTGTGCCTCCAACATTTTGACGCCCTGAAGGGCCCGCTCTCCCTCTTGCGTCATCCTCGGCCGAGCGCAGCGAGAGCCGACGACCCAGGGGCCGCACGCCCTGGATCCTCGGGTCTGCGCTTCGCTTCGCCCGAGGATGACGGCGCTTGGGGGCGCCTTATGGCAGCGATGGCGGCCCTCCTGGGCCCGCCGCCCAAGGTCATCGGGCTCCGGTGCGGAAACCAGCCCACTCATATCGTTCGGTCGGTCTTGCGTCACAATTCCGAGGTGATCGCAGCGTTCGAAGCCGACAAAGGCGCGGCGTACCTGGAAATATACTGAAAGCCCCCCTTCACGCCTCCTTCACGACCGATCCGCCACACTCCCCCGCAATTCGCCTCTCCCATGCGCTCTTGCCTTCGGAAAAAGATTGACCGAATCTGCCCTTAGGCGAAGGGAGGTTGCCGCAAGGTGGTCTGGATGAAGGATCCGTTCCGGAGCGAGAGCCACATCAGGTGGCGACAGCGCCTGCTGGCGCTCGACGGGTGGATCGATTCCACCTTGTTCGACGCCGGCCGCGGGCTGGGCGACATCTGGGACGGCTTTGCCGCCTTCATGCGCCGTTTCCGCGCCGAGGGCGCCTGGCGCGGCGTCTCCGAGCTCGCCTCGGAGGGCTTTTCGCTCGGCGTGGCCGGCGCGCTCCTGATGCTTGCGCTCGCCGTCCCCGCCTTTGACGAGATCGGAAAGGACTGGCGCACGCAGTCCGACTTCTCCGTCACGTTCCTCGATCGCTACGGCAACGTCATCGGCAAGCGCGGCGTGCTGCAGGACGACACCGTGCCGCTGGAGGAGTTGCCGGACCATCTGGTGCAGGCGGTGCTCGCGACCGAGGACCGGCGCTTCTTCACGCATTTCGGCATCGATTTCATGGGGACCGCCCGCGCCCTGGTGGAGAACGCCCGCGCCGGAGGCGTGGTGCAGGGCGGCTCGTCCATCACGCAGCAGCTCGCCAAGAATCTCTTCCTCAGCAACGAGCGCACGCTGCAGCGCAAGATCAAGGAAGCCTACCTGGCGCTGTGGCTTGAGGCGAACCTTTCCAAGCGCGAGATCCTGAAGCTCTATCTCGACCGCGCCTATATGGGCGGCGGCACCAGCGGCGTGGGCGCGGCGGCGGAGTTCTACTTCGGCAAGAAGGTCTCCGACATCGACCTTTCCGAATCCGCCATGCTCGCCGGCCTCTTCAAGGCGCCGACGCGCTACGCGCCGCACATCAACCTGCCGGCCGCGCGCGCCCGCGCCAACGATGTGCTCACCAACATGGTCGAGGCGGGCTTCATGACGGAGGGCCAGGTGGTCGGCGCGCGCCGCGATCCCGCATCCGTCGTGGAGCGCACCCAAATCGCCTCCGCCGACTACTTCCTCGACTGGGCGTTTGAGCAGGTGAAGCGGCATGTCGACGGGCGCGAGCGCGTCCTGGTGGCGCGCACGACGCTCGACATGCGCCTGCAGAAGGCGGCGGAAGCCGCGATCGAATCCACGCTGCGGGAATCGGGCGATTCCTACAATGTCAGGCAGAGCGCGCTGGTCTCCATGGAGCCGGACGGCTCGGTCCGCGCCATGGTGGGCGGGCGCGACTACGGCGTCTCCACCTTCAACCGCGCGGTCAACGCGCTCCGCCAGCCCGGCTCCTCGTTCAAGCCTTATGTCTACGCCACGGCGCTGGAGACCGGGCAGTACACGCCCGATACCGTGGTAGTCGACGCGCCCGTTAGCATCGGCAACTGGTCGCCGCAGAACTACGGCCGTTCGTTCAAGGGGCGGCTCTCGCTGAGGGACGCGCTGAGGCAGTCCCTCAACACGGTGGCCGTGCGCCTCTCGATCGCCACGGGCCGGCAGCCCATCGCCGATCTTGCACACGCGATGGGGGTAACGACCGTCCTCCGGGTCACCCGCTCGCTTGCCCTCGGCAGCTCCGAGCTGACGGTCCTCGACCAGGCGGCCGGCTATTCGGTCTTTGCCAACGGGGGCTACCGGGTGGAGCCGCAAGGCCTGCTCCAGATCCGGACATCGTCGGGAAAGACCGTCTACGACGCTCTCGCCAATCCGCGGCCGCTCCAGCGCGTGCTGAGCGAAGGCACGGTCGCGGCCATGACGGACATGCTGCACGCCGTCGTGGAAGCCGGCACCGGCCGCCGCGCCCGGCTGCCCGGTGTTCAGGCCGCCGGCAAGACGGGCACCACCAATGCCTACCGCGACGCATGGTTCGTCGGCTACACCGGCAACTACACCACGGCGGTCTGGTTCGGAAACGACAATTACGAACCGACCAAACGTCTGACCGGCGGCATCCTCCCCGCCATGACCTGGGCGAAGTTTATGCGTGTGGCGATGGCGTACGAGGAGATCAAGCCGCTCCTCGGCCTGCCGCCGCCTGCGAACGAGCGTGAGCCGCTTGTCGCGGAAGCCGGGGAGGACGAAAGCCTGTTCGATCCTGGTGCCTCGGGACGGCTGGCCCCCGAGACCTCAGATGCGCTCGGTCGGCTCGAGGAGCGGCTGCGCGAGGCGACAGCCGACGCTTCGGTCCGTCAGGCCGCGCTGGACACGGCCGGCAACGCGGCCACGCCCTGACCTTGCGCTCCATCCTTGCCCTGCTTATGGCCACGGCGGCGGCGCTGACGCTTGGCCTGTGGAGCGCATGGCTCGCGGTGCGGTCGCCTGCCCCGGTAGACGCGATCACGCTCGGCGCATGGCAGGCTTGGCCGAACGCCGGCACCGCCGATGCCGACCCCTATTCCCGCGCACGGCAGGCGCGCATCGGTGAAATCCCGCTTGGCTCCGGCGAAGGGCTGATGCTGCTCGCCCAGAACGACGATTCCGGCCAACCCCTTCAGGCGGCGTGCGACTACCGAATCTCCGGACAAACGCCGCCGGCACGCCTCTGGACGGTGGCGCTCGAGAACCTCAGCGGCAAGGTCCTCGAGGGACCGAGCGCGGTTTCCGCTCTGGGAAGCGACACGCTTCTTCGCGCCCCCGACGGCTCTTTCGAGATTGGCTTGTCTTCCGAGCCCCGGACCGGGAACTGGGTCTCGATCCAAGGCGCTGACCGCTTTCGCATTGTCATGCGTCTTTACGACACCACGGCCCGCACCGGCACAGAGCTGACGACGCTGTTCATGCCAAGCGTCATTCGCGACCGATGTACCTGATAGCCCTCCGCGCTCCCTCGGACTGGCGCTTGACGCGCATGCCGCTCTGGTCGCTTGCCGCGTACCTCATCGGCACGGCGCTGCTCGCCGGGACAATCCACATCGTCGCCATCCTGCTTGTGCCGTATCTGGCCGAGCAGAACGGCTGGTCTCGTCTTGCCCCTCACGCAGGCGAGGATGCGTTTGCCGAACTGCCCGCAGCGGGCTCGGCCGAGGCGGGCGTGCCCGGCCTCGATCCGCTCTTCGTGAACGGCGCATGCCGGCTGAGCCTCGACGAGGCGCCCGCCGGCATCACCGTCGACGCGCGCGACCGCTTCTGGTCCGTGGCTCTCTACGACCCGCGTGGAACGATCGTCTTCAGCCTCAATGACCGGACCGCCGTCCAGGGCCGCCTCGACATGATCGTCGTCAACCCCGCCCAGAACGAACGGCTGCGCGGAGCGCCTACGATCGAGATCGAGTCGACCATCGTAGCCGAGAGCCCTTCCAATGACCTCGTGGCGATCCTGCGGCTCTATGCGCCGACGCGACCCGTCCGGGAGGATGCCCTGCGCATCCTGGAGCAAGCTGAATGCCTGCCGGCGCCGTCGGTCATCGCCTCCCCGGCGTCAGGCTGACAGCGCGTCCTTCGGCGCGCCGCCTCCTCCTCCGCGCCTGCCGCGCTTGGCAAGTCCCGGCTCCTGCTCCTCGTGGTACTCGATGCGGATGCCGGGGAAGATGATGACTTCGCCTACGGTGTCCCGCTCGCCCGACCTGGGCTTTGCCCTGCCCGCTGAGAACGGCAATATCTCGGCCATTTCGCCTCCGTCTCTCTATCCAGCCAAGCCGATCTGGACGCATTAAAGTTAACGCGGAGTATACCGGGCCGTGCCCGGCTCCTCAGCGGCCAGATCAACGAAGGCGCGCCCCTGCCTGTCCTCGATATCGACCTGCCAGAGGTCCGGATCGAAACGCACCTCCTGCTCCATCCGCGAATGCGCAGCCTCGGCGGATATCTCCGCGAGCAGAAGCGAGAACAGGCGGTCGGACGGGCGACCTTCTTCGAAGAAGACGCTTTGCGGCGCCGGACCGTAGAGGTCCAAGCGCCCGTCGAGCCGGTCCACGACGACGAACACCGCGCCCGCCTCCTCCGCGCCGCGGCGGGCGATCGATACAAAGGCGCCCGCTCCTTCCGCGCGCCGCCTCAGCGCCGCCACGAAGAAATCCGTGCGCAGACGCGACACTACTGGTCTTGCGGCGCGTGCTCTTGCAGCGCCCCCGCGGCCCGCAGCTCCACGATCAGCTGATCGCTGATCTCGCCGGTCGGCGGCAGTCCGTGATCGCGCTGGAAGCGGATGATCGCCTCGCGCGTCTGCGGTCCGGGAATGCCGTCCGCCTGCAACGGACCGTAGGCCGCGATCGCGAGCGCGTGCTGGATCGCGGCGACCCTGTCGTCGGGCTCCGGCGCCTCCAATGCCGCGGAGACCTCCGCCGCACCGGAGGCCCTTGACGCCTCAGGGGCTTGAAATGCCTCGGCCGTCCTGGAGACAAGCTCGGAAAGCGAAGCCGTATCGCTCGCCTTCGCGGCCTCGAGCGCCGCAAGGAGCTCCTCGCTCGCTTCGCCGGTCCTTGGTCGTCCGGCCGCCTCCTCGAACGCCAGGATCGCGGCCCCCGTGAGGGGGCCGGCCATCCCGTCGATGGGGCCCGAATAATAGCCGGAACGCTGCAATGCCGCCTGCACCGCGGCCACGACCTCGTCCCGTTGCGTGTCCTGCGTTTCCCGCTCCCCTTCCCAATTCGCCTCCCGCGTCGCCACGAGGGGAGCCGGATGCGGGCGCGGCTGGAGAAACAGCGCGTTCGCTGCGATGCCGCCCGTCACGGCCAGGATGGAGAGGGACAGGAGCACCGGCGGCCGCCGCAGCGGTGCAATCAGCCATCTGCGGAGCCTGGGCACGGCGCGCCTCACGCTTCCGCACCTGCGGCCGGGGACGCCATGTCGAGCCGCACGCTGAGCCGCATCTCTGCGGCGGTGAGTTCCATCACCGCAGTGCCTCCCGTGTGCTCGGTCAATTCACGCAATGCAATAAGCCCTCCCTCCCCTTCCGTGCCGGCGGCGTTCGACGAGAGATCGCTCCGCGGACGGCCAGTGATCCGCAACAGGACGACCCCCCTCACGGTCCGCGCGGTCAGGTGGAGAGCATCGCCTGCGTCGCATCGCGCCAGCACGCTCTCGATCATGAGAAGGAGAATGCGCCTGCACGTCTGACGCTCGCACTTGGCCGCTGTTCCCGGCTCCACCGACGAGATCAGTATGGCGCCGGTGGCCCGCACCTGCTGCTCGGATCGCCTCGCTGCGAATGCCACGGCTTCGCCGACATCGCAATCCGGATCGGCTTGGCGCGGCGTCGACGTGCCGACCGGAGATGCGGCGGGCTCGCCGTCGCCGATCGGCAGCGCGGCAAGGCGGATGCACACCGCTCCCCCCGCGTCGGCCGTCACGCGGGCGGCATAAGCACAAGCGCTGCTACCCTTGGATCCGGACTCGTCATGAAGCGTCAGCTCGACCGGACCGTGCCCCGGCATGCACCGCACGATCGCATCCAGCAGCTTTGGCCGGTCCACGACGCGGAAGAAGCGTCCCGCATCGCTGCCGATCTCGTCGTCGGAAAGACGCAGCTTTTCCCGCGCTGCCCGCGTCGCTGCCAGCAGCGCACCGCTGCGCCGGACAACGAGGACTGCCTCGTCCGGCGCCAGGTGGTCCAGGCACCCAGCATTCCTCAGCGCAGTCCTTATCGCCGGATCGGCACGCCGCGTCAGGATGAAACGCGCGAGCGCCGGCGCGGCGGCGAAGGCGGGCGCGAGAAGCGCGGCGGTCAGGCCCATCCGCGAAGGCTCGCCGTCGAGAAGGAGAGGGCTCACCGACCACAGCACGAGCCCCCCAAGCACGATGGCACTGATCGACGCGGCGCTTCGCTCGTCGTTCGAAGCAAGCGCATAGGACGCGGCCAGGTAGCCAAGTGCGATCGCAGCCGGAGGAGCCATCGCAACCCCAACCGCCATCGACCCGATCAGAAGGATCGGAAGCGCCAGCAAAGCTGCAAGTCCGGCATAGGCCACCGCAAGCACGGTCAGATCGCCATCCTCGCCCGAATTCGCGCCAACGGGCACGCGCGCGGGCCACAGCGAGCCTGCCGCACGGAAAGGCGCACCGATCTCGAACATGGGAAGACGTTGCGGCATCTGCCCCGCAGTACGCGCCATCAGCCGGCCTTTGCTAGGCAAACTCCGGCTCGCACATTCGGGGGCCGATTTTAAGGAAGGCTGAAGCACGTTCCGGACGAGGCCTGGAACGCCCTCTTCGCGCCCGGAAAGATTGGGTCAGGGTTAAGGGAAGCTTTCGCGAATCCCGAGCGCATCGGGGCCGCGCAATACGGTTAAGACCCTCTGCAGAAATTGGCCAGAATGTGTTTCAAGTCGGCAACGCGTCCTTCATGGGAACGTGCTTTAGTGCGCCGCAAAGAAGACGATGAATTACAGGGTCTGGCATGTTTATCCTGCGTTCCCTCTTTTGGATGGCGACGGTCGTTGTGCTGCTTCCGGCGTCTCCCGACGGCGATGAGGCTGCGCCGCGCGTCAATCTGCTGCACACGGCCTATGCCGCACGTGTCCTCCTGCAGGACGTCACCGGCGTCTGCGAGCGCCACCCGGAGGCCTGCGCCACGAGCCGTGAGGCCCTTGTGCTCTTGTCGCAGAAGCTGGGAACCGGCGCCGACATCGTCACCGCCGGGATCGCCGCCGGGCAGTCGATGTCCGATCCGGGCGCAAGCCACGGCACGCTGACGATCGCCGACCTGAAACCCATGTGGACGGCGCCCGAAGCCGACCGCTGACCCCTTTCCGCCCCGCGACGCATTTGCGGGGCCCCGGCCGGCACCCTAACTGTGGTATGTGTCGGCCATGAACCAGCAAGATGTCACGATCGACAGCCTCGTGGAGGATTTCGGCTTCCTGGATGACTGGGAAGACCGCTATCGCTACGTGATCGAGCTCGGAAAGAGCCTTCCGGACCTGCCGGACCACGAGCGCGTCGATTCAAACAAGGTCCGCGGCTGCGCGAGCCAGGTGTGGCTGGTGAGCGAGATCGACCGCCGCGGCGAGCCCCGGCTCCGCTTCCGCGGCGACAGCGACGCTCACATCGTGCGCGGACTGATCGCCATCCTGTTTGTGCTCTATTCCGGACGGACGTCGCGCGAGATCCGGGAGATCGATCCCGAATCGGTCTTCAGCAGGATCGGCCTGCGCGAGCACCTGACCTCGCAGCGCTCCAACGGCCTCAGCTCCATGGTGGCCCGCATCCGGTCCGACGCTGAAGCTGCTGCATCCGCCCCCGCGCTCGGCTGACACGCCCTCACCTGACTTCCGGACGGTAGCCGTCGGCGCCCCAGTGGCGCAGCCGGCCCGATGCCGGCTTGCCGGTGGCCTCGGCCAGAAGCCCGTAGTGGCGCGCCAGGCGCTCAAGCGCGAGGCGAAGCACCAGCTTTGCCGACCGCGCCGGCCACTGCCGCTCGCGCTCCACTGTTTCCAGGCCCTTCAGGAAGCAACACACGTCGACCAGCACACCGGAAAGCTCCGGGCCGACGCCCTGTAGCGCCCGGCCGAAGCGCAGCCGCGCGCCGAGCGCCATGTCGCTGAGGTCCGCCAGCCCCGAATTGTCGCCGCTGCGCCGGCCGTCGCTGACACTGGCCGACCAGTTCGCCGTCACCCGAGGCTGCAGGCGGCCGATCTCGAAGTCGCGCCGCAGCCGTTCCGCCGCGACCGCCGCGTGGGACGGCAGCCACGGCTTTCCGGAGGTGCCCCCACGGCGCGCCAGGGAGGCGACCGGGCTCTCGTCGAGATTGGCGAGGACGTCGCGCTCCGCGCCGGCCCGCACGCGCCCGATCTCGTTGTGCTGGGCCTGGAAGGGAAGGTCGGCTGCAAACCGCCGCTTGAGCCAGGACAAACCCGCTTCGCTTACCGCAAATGCGCCGCCGCCGGCCCCACGCAGCAGGCCTTCAGCTGCAAGCCGCCTGACTCTGAGCCGCGAGACCTTCATGGTGCGATGTCCCGCGCGCGGCTCGACGGCGTAGCCTCCATCATCCGCCACAAGCCGGGCGTCCGGGTCGCGGCAGAGAGCTGCGAGGATCGCCTCGATCTCGACTTCGGCGCGGCGGCTCACAACCGGGCCTCTGGCGACGCGAGAAGGCCCTGCTCCCAGCCTTCGAGCACCGATTCCAGACAGGCAAGGATACGGTCGACCTTCGGGTCGTCCCGAAAATCCTCCACGCGCGCACACGCGTGCGCCACTGTCGTGCGGTCACGCCCGAAGACCCGGCCGACCTGCGAGAGACTCAGCCCGAAATGGACATGCGCCAGGTACATCGCCGTTTGCCGGGCAAACGCGGCGGCTGCGCGCCCTCGGGTCCGCGCCCGAAGCTCTGCAAGCCGGATTCCAAGCGCGGCCGAAACGAGGGTCTCGATGAATCGACAGGTGCTCTCGTCGTCACGATCAGGAGAGATCCAGCCCCGCTCCCCCGGAGAGACGCAACTCACACTAGCCATTACCCGCCTCCTTCGATCTAGGATTGTTTTCCTATAATCCACAGAGGGCGACCGGGGATAAGTAGCTCGCCGCACGGGGACGAGATCGGCCGGGGCCGGCCGAAAAAAGAAATCCCCGCGTTCCCGCACGGGGTCAGCATGCCGGCCGGCACGGAGGCACAGCTGGCATGCTGAACGGAAGGACGAGGCGGGACCGGCTCGCCCGGGCGCGGCTTCAACGCGGCGCACGAACGGCGATCGAGAGCTCGGTCAAGGCAGGAGCGGAGCTCTATGAGCGGGAGCGCGATCTGCCGCGCCTCGTCCGCATCGAGCCCCGCTCGCTCGGCGCGGAGACGATCGGGGACGTCGAGACGATCGTGGCGCGCCTGGAGCGCGCCTTGAGAGCCGAGCGCAACCGCGCGCGCTCAGGTCACTGGACCTACGACCTCAACCGTCACATCGCTCTGCGCCAGGCGCACCTCGCCGAAACAGGGCGCCTGGCTGCTCTTAAGGGAAAGGCGTCGTTGAGCTCCGGCTCAGCGCGCGGGCTTGCGCCCGAGCCCCATCTTTCTCGCAAGGGTTGAGCGCGCCTTGGCATAGTTGGGCGCGACCATGGGATAGTCGGCTGGCAAGCCCCATCTCTGACGATAGTCGCCGGGCGTAAGGTCGTGGTGCGTACGCAGGTGGCGCTTCAGCGACTTGAAGGCCTTGCCGTCCTCAAGGCAGACGATGTGGTCCGACGCCACGGACTTCTTCACCGCCACCGCGGGAATCGGCGCCTCCGCCTGCGGGGTTCCGGCGCCGCTCGCGGTTCGATACAGCGCTTTGTGAACATCGCCTATGAGGGTCGTGAGATTCTCCGAAGAGACATTGTTGGTGCTCACATATGCCGCGACGATATCGGCCGTCAGTTCGATGAGATTGTCCTGTTGCATGGTCCCGACTATTTGTCCTTCTGGTCCGCCTTGGGGACGCCGCATCCGGCATCGCTCCGACGGAGCTATAGTAACAACGAAGAGCAAATGCAAACGCGGTTGCCCGGGACGCGGAGAACCGAGAAGATTTGAGCACGTGTTTCGAGTTGTATTCGCTCGATCAAGTCGATGGTGCGATGAGCGTAAGTGTCCCGATATGACTTGACTGTATGAAGCACCATGAAGCATTCCGTGTGCCGAATCTTCCGAGGCGATCCGGTGCGCTCGGTGCGGCACATTGCAGCGCCGATTGTCCTTGCCCTTGCGCCTCGGTCGATTGTTAGCATTTCCGGAATCTGCAATGGTTTCAGCCGGCGACCGTGGCGCTGCGGAGGGAGGTGCATGCGAACTGCAAGTCTGGCTGCCGTCTTGCTGGCGTTCTGGCTGGCGCTTTCCGGACACTACACCGTCTGGCTCATCGCCATGGGCGTGCTGACCACGCTGGCGACCGTGTTTGCAGCGCACCGCATGAGGATCGATGACTCCGAAGGCCATCCGGTCCAACTGCTGGTCCGCGCCCCCGCCTACTGGCTCTGGCTGGCCAAGGAGATATTCTTCTCGGCAGTTGCCGTCGCCCGGACCATCCTGTCACCACGCCTGCCGATCTCACCGACCATGACGGTCGTCAGGGCCTCGCAGCGCTCCGCGCCTGGCATCGCGACCTATGCAAATTCCATCACGCTGACCCCCGGAACGGTCACCGTGGGGGTGAGCGGCAACGATCTCACCGTCCATGCGCTTGTGCGCGACGGGGCGCTCGACCTCGAATCCGGCCGCATGGACGCGCGCGTGCGTTGGTTCGAGGGCGGTTCGTGATGTTCACGGTAGCAGCGATCGCCGTCCTCGTCGCGCTCGCGCTCGCCGTAACACGCGCGGTCCGCGGCCCCACTGTCTTCGACCGTGCGCTCGCCGGAAACGTAGTGGGAACGCTCGCCATCCTGCTTCTCTCCGTTGCGGGCTTCCTGACAGGCCGTCCCGAGTTTCTCGATATCGGCCTCACCTACGGGCTCTTGAACCTGATCGCCACGCTGGCGGTGCTCAAGTTCTTCCGGCACGGCGATCTGGCGCACGACGCCGAGAGCGAGCGCGAGGCATGATCGGCTTTCTCATCGATCTGGCGAGCTGGGCGCTGATCCTCGCCGGATCGTTCTTCGTCGTTGTCGGGGCCCTGGGCCTCCTGCGCATGCCGGACGTCTTCACCCGCATGCACGCCGCCAGCGTCATCGACATGACGGGCGCCGCCCTCCTCATCTTCGGAATGATCCTGCAGGCGGGCTTCAGCCTCGTCGTTCTGAAGCTTCTGTTCATCCTCGGCCTTCTCTTCTTCACCGCGCCCGTCGTCTCGCACGCGCTAGCGCAGGCCGCACTGCACGAGCGCACCCGGCCGATCCTCTCGGAGGACAGGCGCAAAGCCGCCCTTGACGCCGTTCCCGGGAGGCCGCAATAGAATCCGTCATCAATGCGGCGCTCCTGTCGCTGCTCGCCGTCGTAACCGTCGCCATCGTCCGCCAGCGCAGCCTGTTCGGCGTGGTCATCCTTTTCGGCATCTACAGCTTCCTCATGGCGACCGTAATGCTCGTGCTCGATGCCCCCGACGTCGCCCTGACCGAGGCGGCGGTCGGAGCAGGGGTGTCGACCGTGCTCTTCCTGGCGGTGCTGCACCTGACCAGGACCGTCGAGATGCGGCCGTTTCGGCAGAATCCCGTCCCCTTGCTTCTTGCGGTCGTGGTGGGCGGCCTCATCGTCTGGGGCGCGCGCGTGCTTCCTGCCTTCGGTGTCGAGGACTCGCCGATCCACACGCACGTCGCGCCCCGCTACCTGAGCGAATCGATCGCGGAGACCGGCGTTCCCAACGTCGTTACCGCCGTTCTGGCGGACTACCGCAGTTACGACACGCTCGGCGAGGTCGTCGTCATCTTCGCCGCGGGGATCGGCGTAATGCTGCTTCTGCGCGGCGCCCGCCGGCGCGACCGCAATCGCGGGAGACGGCCGCAATGAACATCGACGTCATCCTTCGTATCGGGACCAAGCTGGTCCTTCCGTTCATCCTGGTCTTCGCGCTCTATGTGCAGTTCCACGGTGATTACGGTCCCGGCGGCGGCTTCCAGGCCGGCGTCATCGCGGCGGGCGCGGTCATCCTCGTGAGCATCACGTTCGGCTTGCGCGCGGCGCAGCGGATTGCGCCGTGGCCGGTGGTGGAATGCATGGTCCCGCTCGGCGTGCTGATCTTCGGCGGGACGGGCGCGGCCGGCCTCCTGCTCGGGGCCAACTTCCTCGACTACTCGGTCCTTTCCAACCATCCCGTGCATGCGCGCGAATGGGGCATCTTCCTCGTCGAGTTCGGCGTCCTCGTCACCGTATCGGGCACGATGCTCGCGCTGTTCTATGCCTTCGTCGAGCGGGGGCGCTGATGGACTTCTTCGTCGAGCTCGTCGACCGCTACAACTATGCCGCGACTATCTTCCTGATGGTGGCGGGGCTCTACATCGTCATCGCCCGCGGCAACATGGTGAAGAAGCTGGTCGGCCTCGCCATCTTCCAGACCTCCGTCTACCTCCTGTTCATCGAGCCGGCGAAGATCGTCGGCGGCACCGCGCCAATTCTCGACCCGGACTACTCCGTCTATTCGAATCCCCTCCCCCACGTCCTCATCCTCACCGCGATCGTCGTCGGGGTAGCGACCCTCGCGCTGGGCCTTGCCCTCGTCGTCCGCGTCAACGAAGCCTACGGAACGATCGAAGAAGACGAAATCTTTCGAAGGGACGCTGAGAGATGACGGCAGTCCTGCCGCACCTCCCGGCCCTCCAAGTCATTCTTCCACTGTTCGGCGCCTTCCTCGCCGCCTTCCTACGGCGCGGCTCTTCCGCCTTCGTGCTTGCCCTCGTCATCACATGGCTCACCCCGGTGATGGCCGCGGCGCTGCTGTGGCAGGTCCTGGAGAGCGGCACTATCTCCTACGAGATGGGGGGGTGGGCGCCGCCCTGGGGGATCGAGTACCGCATCGACTTGCTTAACGCGTTCGTGCTGTTGCTCGTATCCTCCGTCAGCGCGGCAATCATTCCTTTCGCGCGGCAGAGCGTGATCCTCGAGCTCGACCAGGACCGCGAGGCCCGGTTCTACTGCGCCTACCTGCTCTGCCTCGGCGGACTGCTTGGCATCACGGCGACCGGGGACGCCTTCAACACCTTCGTGTTCCTCGAGATATCGTCGCTCGCGACCTACGTGATCATCGCCGCCGGACAGGACCGGCGCGCGGTGCTCGCCGCGTTCCAGTATCTGATCATGGGCACGATCGGAGCGACCTTCTACCTGATCGGCATAGGCTTTCTCTATCTCCTGACGGGCAGTCTCAACTTCGCCGACATCGCCGACCGCCTGGCGGCGGCGGAGCCTGAACACTCTAGCGCCGTGGTCGCAGCCCTCGCGTTCGTGACGGTCGGCGTCGGCCTCAAGCTCGCGCTCTTTCCGCTGCATGCCTGGCTGCCGAACGCCTACGCCTACGCCCCCTCGTTCGCGACGGCCTTTCTCGCGGCGACCGCCACCAAGGTAGCCATCTATCTGCTGATCCGACTCTACTTCTCGGTCTTCGGGCGCGCCATCGACTACGCCGCCTTGCCCATCGGCGAGGTGATCGTCGTGCTTTCCGTCGCGGCGATGTTCATCGCTTCCGCCGTTGCCGTCTTCGAGGTCAACCTGAAGCGCATGTTCGCCTATTCCTCGGTGGCGCAGATCGGCTTCATCACGTTGGGGATCGGGCTCGCCAACCAGGCCGGACTTACGGGCGGTCTCGCGCATCTCTTCAACCACGCCGTCATCAAGGCAGCGCTGTTTGTCGCTCTCGGCTGCATGTTCTTCCGCGTCGGATCGGTGTCGCTCGCGGACGTCGCCGGCCTTGGGCGCCGGATGCCCGTCACTATGGCGGCCTTCCTGGTGGCCGGGATGGGACTGATCGGCGTTCCCGGCACTGCCGGCTTCATCTCGAAATGGTACCTGGCGCTCGGCGCGCTCGGCAACGATTCCTGGCTGCTGCTAGTCCTCATCGTGGCGAGCTCGTTCATCTCGGCCGTCTACGTGGGCCGGGTCGTGGAGGTCGTGTGGTTCCGCGAGCCGACGGCCCGAGCCGTCATAGGAGCATCCGATCCGCCGTGGTCGATGCTCCTTCCCCTCATCGCGCTCGCCGTGGCGGTCGTCTATTTCGGCATCGACACGCGAATGACGGCGGGCCTCGCGGGCCAGGCCGCCGAGGCCCTGATCGGGCGCCTCAGATGACGGGGCTCCTCTCCACGGAAGGCCTGGTGGTCGCCGCTCTCGTTGTCCCGATCCTCGGGGCGTTGCTGATCCCCGTGTTTCAGCACCGGCCGAACCTGCGGGAGGCCGTCACGCTGATCACGGCCGTGCTCCTGTTCGTTTCGGTCCTCGGCATCGTGCCGTCGGTGCTGGACGGAGGTCGTCCGGCAGTTTCGGTCATCGAGGTCTTCAGCGGCGTTGCCCTTGCCTTCGAGGTCGAGCCGCTCGGCATGATCTTCGCTTTCGTCGCCTCGTCCCTGTGGATCGTCAATTCGATCTACTCAATCGGCTACATGCGGGGGCACGACGAGCCGCGTCAGACCAGCTACTACGTCTGCTTCGCGATCGCGCTCGGAAGCACGATGGGCGTCGCGTTCGCGGAGAACCTCTTCACCCTCTTCATCTTCTACGAGGCGCTGACGCTATCGACCTACCCGCTCGTCACGCATCACCGCGATGGCGAGGCGATGCGATCCGGCCGCCTCTATCTTCTCATGCTCCTCGGCACGTCCATGGTGCTGTTCCTGCCGGCGATCATCGCGACCTACTTCCTCGCCGGCACGACCGACTTCACGCCGGGAGGTATTCTGGGCGGTGCGAGCGCGCTGATGCTGGGCGCGCTCCTCGCGATGTACGCGTTCGGGATCGGCAAGGCGGCCCTGATGCCGCTGCATTTCTGGCTGCCCGCCGCGATGGTGGCGCCGACGCCCGTCAGCGCCCTTCTGCACGCCGTGGCCGTGGTGAAGGCGGGAGTCTTCTGCATCACGAAGATCGTCATCTACGTCTTCGGACTGGACACGCTCTCGGCGGAGGGAGCGAACACGTGGCTGATCTACGTGGCGTCCGCGTCGCTTCTCCTCGCGTCGCTCATTGCGCTGAGCAAGGACAACCTCAAGGCGCGTCTCGCCTACTCCACGGTCAGCCAGCTCGCCTATGTCGTGCTTGGCGCGGCCTTGGCGACGACCGCCGGCCTGACCGGCGCCGCCCTGCAGATCGCGATGCACGCCGCCGGCAAGATCACGCTCTTCTTCTGCGCCGGCGCGATCTACGTCGCGGCCCACAAGACGGAGGTCAGCCAGCTCGACGGGATCGGCCGCGTTATGCCGGTCACCATGGTCGCCTTCTTTCTCGGTTCCCTCAGCCTGATCGGACTGCCGCCCTTCGGAGGCGCCTGGCCCAAATGGATGCTGATCACGTCGGCCATCGACACGGGCCATCTGTTCGTGGTCGCGGTCCTGATCGCAAGCTCCCTGCTCAATGTCGCATATCTCCTGCCGATCGTTGGGCGTGCCTTTTTCCGCCCGCCGCCCGGGGGAGCATCGAGCCAAGGCTCTCGCATCAAGGAGGCCCCGCTTGCCTGCGTCGTGCCGCTCTCCATCACGGCGCTTTCCTGCATCTTCCTGTTCTTCCAGGTCGATCTGCTCGCGGGGCTGATCTCGCAGATATTCACCGACACCGGCATGGAGGGAGCGACCCGTTGAGCGAAGAGCAGTCCACCCAGCCCCGCTCGAAGCGAAGATACTGGCTCGACGATCCGCGCAACGTCGACCGCATCGTCTATGTCCTCTACGCGATCTGCGCCGCACTGCTCGCGTTCGACGTCTTCGTCCCGAAGCACGGTCCGTTCGCGATCGAGCATTGGCTCGGCTTCTACGGCATCTACGGCTTCGTTGCCTGCGTCGGACTGGTCCTTGCCGCGCGCGCAATGCGGCGCATCGTGATGCGGCCGGAAGACCATTATGATCGCTGATCTTTCACCCGGCCTGATCCTTGTCGCGGGCGCGCTGCTCGTCCCGCTGCTGCGCGGGCATCTGCGCAGCGCGTACATGCTGGCGCTGCCTGTCCTGGCGCTGGCCCAGTTGCTCGCCGTGCCTTATGGCGAGTTCGGTCATCTCCAGGTCCTCGGCTTCGATCTCGTCACTGTGCGGGCCGATCGGCTGAGCTTCGTGTTCGGCCTGATCTTCCTGATCGCCGCGTTCCTCGGCATCGTCTACGCGCTTCACGTCGACGATACGGTGCAGCACGTAGCGGGCCTCGTCTACGCCGGAAGCGCGGTTGCGGCCGTCTTCGCCGGCGACCTCATCACTCTGTTCGTGTTCTGGGAAGGTACGGCGATCGCGTCCGTGTTCCTGATATGGGCGAGCCGGACCGAGCGCTCATTCCACGCCGGCATGCGCTACCTGGTCGTGCAGATCGGCTCCGGGCTGCTGCTTCTCACGGGGATCATCGCCCTCTCCAGGCAGACGGGCACAGTGGCCTTCGACGCCATGCAGCTCGACTCGCCCGCCACATGGCTGATCTTCATCGCGTTCGGCATCAAGTGCGCGTTCCCGCTCCTGCACAACTGGCTGCAGGATTCGTACCCAGAGGCGACGGTGACAGGAACCGTCATGCTTTCCGCGTTCACGACCAAGCTCGCCGTCTACGCGCTGGCGCGAGGCTTTCCGGGAACCGAAATCCTCGTCCCGATCGGTGCGGCCATGACGGCCTTCCCGATCTTCTATGCCGTGATCGAGAACGACCTGCGCCGCGTCCTCGCCTACAGTCTCAACAACCAGCTCGGCTTCATGGTGGTCGGGATCGGCATAGGAACGGAGATGGCGCTGAACGGCACGGTCGCTCACGCCTTCTGCCACATCCTCTACAAGGCGCTCCTGTTCATGTCGATGGGAGCCGTTCTCTTCCGGACCGGGACGGTCAAGGGCTCCGAGCTCGGCGGGTTATACAAGTCGATGCCCTGGACGGCCGGCTTCTGCATCGTGGGCGCAGCCTCCATCTCGGCCTTCCCGCTCTTCAGCGGGTTCGTCAGCAAGGCGCTCATCATCGCCGCCGCCCTTGACGAGGGCTACTTCTGGACCTGGCTCGTCCTGCTTTTCGCGAGCGCCGGCGTCTTCCATCACTCGGGCATCAAGATCCCCTATTTCGCGTTCTTCGCCCATGATTCCGGCAAGCGCTGCGCCGAGGCGCCGCCGAACATGCTGACCGCAATGGCGATAACTGCCGCGCTCTGCGTGCTCATCGGCGTCTTCCCGCAGCCCCTCTACGATCTGCTGCCGTACGCCGTGGACTTCCACGCCTACACCGTGGAGCACGTGGTCACGCAGCTGCAGCTCCTCATGTTCTCGGCGCTGGCGTTCACCGTGCTGATGCGCACCGGCCTCTACCCGCCCGAGCTGCGCTCGACCAACCTCGACTTCGACTGGATCTACCGTCGCGGCGGCCACGCGCTTGCGATGCGGGTCGCAGCGCTTGCCCAGACGGTGTGGACCGGCGCTTCCGAAGCAGGCCAGCGGGCCGCCTTCGGCCTGCTGCGCTACGTCCAGCGCCATCATGGTCCCGACGGCACGCTCGCCCGCACCTGGCCGACCGGCAGCATGGCCTTCTGGACGACGGTCATCCTCGCCATGTACTTGATCTTATCCTACATCTGACCTCCGCAGGCAGGCGCGACCCATGGCGGACCGGATCGAGAAAACCAAAACGGAATGGAAAGCCCAGCTGACGCCGGAGCAATATCGCGTCGCGCGCCGGCACGGCACCGAGCCTCCCTTCAGCTCACCCCTGAACGCCGAGAAGGCGCCCGGCGTCTACAACTGCACCTGCTGCGGCGCGCCGCTCTTCTCCTCGGCCGACACGTTCGACTCCGGCACCGGCTGGCCGAGCTTCACGCGTCCGGCCGCCCCCGGAGCCGTCAGCGAGCACACCGACCGCTCGCTCTTCTTCATCAAGCGCACGGAAGTCCGCTGCGCCCGCTGTGACGCGCATCTCGGCCACGTCTTTCCCGACGGGCCGCAGCCGACCGGCCTGCGCTACTGCATCAACGGCGTGGTGCTGGAGCTGAAGCCGAAGGCGAATTAGCGCGTCTCTGCAAGGCTTTGCGGCAGCCGGCTGCCCGGCTTGCCACGGCGCGCAATTCCCCCTACCTCCCCGGCTATGCAACGCCCGCTCGCTCCTCCCCGCGCCGCCAGACACCCGCAGACCATGATCCGTCATGGCCACACCCGGACCGACGACTATGCGTGGCTGCGCGCCGAAAACTGGCAGGAGGTGATGCGCGATCCCTCCGCACTTTCGGAGGAGATCCGCGCCTATCTCGAGTCCGAGAACGCCTGGTTCGCCGCGCAGATGGCCGACACGGATGAGCTCCAGGACACGCTCTTCAAGGAGATGCGCGGGCGCATCAAGGAGGACGATTCCACCGTTCCCGCTCCCGACGGGCCATGGGCATACGCCACCCGCTTCATCGAGGACGGCCAGCACCCCCTGTTCGTGCGCGAGAGGCGCGAGGGCGGCGGCGAGCAGGTTCTGCTCGACGGCAACGCACTTGCCGGCGGCCGCGCCTATTTCAAGCTCGGCGGCGCGGTTCACAGCCCTGATCATCGGCATCTCGCCTGGTCGCATGACGACGCCGGCTCCGAATTCTACACAGTGTCGATCCGCGACATGGAGAGCGGCTACGACATCGCCGACACGATCGCCGACACCTCCGGGTCGTGTGCCTGGTCGGCGGACGGGCGCCACCTCTTCTATGTCCGGCTCGACGCGAGCCACCGCCCCTCACGCGTCTTCCGCCACCATCTCGGCACAAGTCGTGAGGACGACGTTCTGATCTAC
>CAZMJQ010000415.1:0-2585 GCA_964566475.1 uncultured Propylenella sp.
GTCGCGTCCTGCCCGGCAGCGGCGAGCCTCCTCAGCTCGCGCGCCCGCGCCTCCAGGGCGGCGAGCTCGCCGGCGCTCACGCCTCCTGCCCGCTGCTCGGCGATCAGCGCAAGCTCCGCCTCGATGGCCGCCACCTCCGTGGCGCTTCTCGGCTCCGGCCGCGCCGCCAGCTCCGCCGGCGTCAATTGCAGGCCGGACTGCAGCCGGCTTTCGCCTGGTGCGCCCACCGCGGCCCGTGGCCCGGACACCGGCCCGCCGACGCAGCCGGAGAGAAGCAGCCCGCACACGGCCGCCGTCGCGCCAAGACTTGAAACAGACCGGTACAGTGCAGAACTCATGCATTAACCATGGCCGGAGCGAATTCCCGCAGAGCGGGTCAATCCGCAGTCGCGCAAGTATCCGCTCAAGCGTGTTATGATTTCATAATTGCGCTTCGAATATGTCAAACGCCGCCGGTATCGGGCTGAGAGATGACGGGGACCGACGAGGAACGACGGAACGGTGGGCCAATGACGCCCTCACCCTACCTGGTCCGTGACCAGGAGGCCTTCGCGCGTAACCTCGCACAGGCCGTCGAGCAGGGCGGGCGGGCCCTCAGCGCGTATCTGAAGTCCCAGCAGGACGGCTCTGCCGCCGACGGCCTCGCCGAGGCGACCACGGAGGTGATGACCACCCTCAGCCGCATCGGCGAATACTGGACCTCCGACCCCGGGCGCCTGATGGAGGCGCAGACGCGCCTCTTCGCCAACTATTTCACCATCTGGCAGAACGCCATGGCGCAGGCGGCCGGCAGGCCGCTCCCGGCGCCGGCCGACGGGACCGACAAGCGTTTCAGCGACCCCGACTGGAACGGGAACCCGATGTTCAGCGCGCTGAAGCAGCTCTACCTCGCCACGACGCGCTGGGCGGAGGAGCTGGTCGAGCAGGCCGAAGGCGTCGACGAGCAGACCCGGCAGCGGGCGCGCTTCTATCTCGGCCAGATCAACAACGCGCTCTCGCCCTCCAACTTCCTCTTCACCAACCCGGAAGTGCTGAAGGCCACCGCCGCGACGAGCGGCGAGAACCTTGCCGAGGGCATGCGCATGCTCGCGGAGGACATGGAGGCCGGCAAGAGCATGCTGCTCCCCCGGCAGACGGACGCCAACGCCTTCAAGCTCGGAGAGAGCCTCGCCCTGACGCCGGGCAGGGTCGTCTTCCAGAACGACCTTTGCCAGGTCGTCCAGTACGCGCAGACGACGACGACCGTGCGCAAGCGTCCGCTCCTCATCGTGCCGCCCTGGATCAACAAGTTCTACGTGCTCGACCTGACGCCTGAGAAGTCTCTCATCCGCTGGCTGGTCGAGCAGGGCCACACCGTCTTCGTCATCTCCTGGGTGAACCCTGACCAGCGCCACGCCGACAAGAGCTTCGAGCACTACATGACGGAGGGGATCCTCGCCGCGCTCGACGTGATCGGTAAGGCCACCGGCGAGCGCCAGGTGAACGCCGTCGGATATTGCGTCGGCGGGACGCTGCTCGCGATCACGCTCGGCTACATGGCCGCCACCGGCGACGAGCGGATCGCCAGCGCGACGCTCCTCACCGCGCAGGTCGACTTCGAGTTCGCGGGCGACCTCAAGATCTTCGCCAGTGCCGACCACATCGCCAGCCTTGAAGCGGAGATGAAACGCACCGGCTACCTGGAAGGCTCGAAGATGGCGACCGCCTTCAACCTGCTGCGCTCCAACGACCTGATCTGGCCCTACGTCGTGAACGACTATCTGAAGGGCAAGGAGCCCCTGCCCTTCGACCTCCTTTACTGGAACTCCGACACGACGCGCATGCCCTGCGCCAACCATACGTTCTACCTGCGCAACTGCTACCTGGAGAACAACCTCTCCAAGGGGCGCATCTCCATGCTCGGGGAGAAGATCGATCTCGCCCGGGTCACGGCGCCGGTCTACAACCTCGCCACCAAGGAGGATCACATCGCCCCGGCGAAGTCCGTGTTCCTCGGCTCCGCCTCTTTCGGCGGCCCGGTGCGCTTCGTGCTGACCGGCTCGGGCCACATCGCCGGGGTGGTGAACCCGCCTGCAAGGAAGAAGTATCAGTACTGGACGGGCGGCGAGGCCAAAGGCTCGCTGGAGAACTGGATGAAGAGCGCGGAGGAGCATCCCGGCTCCTGGTGGGAGGACTGGGACGCCTGGCTCGATTCGCTCGACGACCGCCGCCTGAAGAAGCGCCGGCGCCCCGGCGGAACGAAGCTGAAGCCGCTGGAGGACGCCCCCGGATCGTACGTGGCGGCCCGCGCCTGACGCCTGACCGGCTGCAATCGCGGGCCACTGGCGCCGGTATCCGCGGGAGTGCAAATGCCTGGATTCCAAAGAAAACCGCCGGACAAAAAAGTGTCCGGGCCGCGCTTGCCTTGGCCGACCGCCGCAGCCAAGATCGCCGGCCACACGCATAGGGGAATCGCATGTCATCGCGTATTTCGGGCGCGCGGCTCGCAGGGCCGGCCCTGCTTCTTGTCGCCAGCACACTTCCCGCCGCGGCCATCGAGCCGGATGCCGTGGCCAAGGCGATCGGAGCGGCCCTCACCGCGGGAA
>CAZMJQ010000416.1:0-2719 GCA_964566475.1 uncultured Propylenella sp.
CTGGATCTCGCCGCCTGCGCCGGGCTCCTGGTCGTTGAGCAGGTCGAAGATCTCCGGCTGCAGGATGTAGCGCCCCGAGATGTAGAGGTTGGACGGCGCGTCATCGCGCTTCGGCTTCTCCACCATCGATGTGATGCGAAAGCCGAATTCGTCCTCCTCGCCGACGCCGACGAGGCCGTAGCGGCTCACCTGCTCCCACGGGCACTCCTCGACCGCGATGACGTTGCCGCCATGCTTTTCGTAGGCGGCCATCATCGGCTTCAGGCAGCCGGGCGTCATCAGCATGTCGGGGAGGATCAGCGCGAACGGCTCGCGGCCGACGATGTCGCGCGCGCACCACACGGCGTGGCCGAGGCCGAGCGGCGCCTGCTGGCGCGTGTAGCTGATCGTGCCGGCCTTCGGCAGGTCGTCCTTGAGCTCCGCAAGCTCCGCCGTCTTGCCGCGCTCGTGGAGCGTGGCCTCCAGCTCGTAGGCGACGTCGAAATGGTCCTCGATGCTCGTCTTGCCGCGACCGGTGATGAGCACGAAGTGCTCGATGCCCGCCTCGATGCCCTCGTCGACGACGTATTGCAGCGCCGGGCGGTCGACGATGGTCAGCATCTCCTTGGGAATGGCCTTGGTGGCGGGGAGGAACCGGGTGCCGAGGCCGGCGACCGGGATGACGGCTTTGCGAAGGGGATTTACCACACTCACGGCTTTCGATTGCTCATCGTTTCCAATCCCTTACTGTCGCATCACCGGTCCGTCTAGAGACCGGAGGTGCGGGGTAAGCGTATGAGCGTACTGGTTACCGGCGGCGCCGGCTATATCGGCAGCCAGATGGTGCTCGATCTTGTCGGCCGCGGCGAGAGCGTCGTGGTGCTTGACGATCTCTCCACCGGGTTCGACTGGGCGGTGGCGCGGCAGGCCGAGCTGGTGATCGGCGACGTCGGCGACCGCGTCCTCCTTGACCGCATCATGAAGACCCGCAACATCGAGACGGTCATGCACTTCGCCGGCTCAATCATCGTGCCGGATTCGGTGGCCGACCCGCTTGGCTATTACCTGAACAACACGGTGAAGGCGCGCGAGCTCATCGCCGCTGCGGTCTCCAACGAGGTGAAGCAGTTCGTCTTCTCCTCCACCTCCGCGGTCTACGGCGTTCCCGCGACCGTGCCCGTCGCGGAGGACATGCCGCTCGACCCGCTCTCGCCCTACGGCGCCTCCAAGGCGATGACCGAGCGCATGCTTGCCGACTCCGCTGTCGCCTACGGCCTTCGGTCCGTCGTGCTGCGCTACTTCAACGTCGTCGGCGCCGACCCCGAGGGGCGCATCGGCCAGTCGACGCGCGGCGCCACGCACATCCTCAAGGTCGCCATCGAGGCCGTAACCGGCCAGCGCGACCACGTCGCCGTCTTCGGATCGGACTACGACACGCCGGACGGCACCGGCATCCGCGACTACGTCCACGTGGCCGATCTCGTGGCGGCGCACGCGAGCGCGCTCGACCACCTGCGCGGCGGCGGCGAGGGCCTCGTGCTCAACTGCGGCTACGGCCGAGGCTATTCGGTGCTCGAGCTGCTCGACGCCGTGCAGCGCGTCTCCGGCCGCCTGCTCGACATCCGCGCCCGCGACCGCCGGGCCGGCGACGTGCCGGTGATGGTTGCCGCCGCCGACCGCATCAAGAAGGTGCTCGGCTGGCAGCCCCGTTACGACGACATCGACACGATCGTCACCCACGCGCTGGCGTGGGAGGAGAAGCTGCTGGAGCGGCGGAAGGCGGCTTGAGGCGGCGTCGGGTCTGCCGGTGCGGGATCGAACTCTCGAAGAAGTCGGAGCGTCGCTTCCCCGTGGGATTTCACGATGCCCAGCATGAGGCTGGCGACCTGCGGGACGCTACTGTTCGCCGTTAGCGGAAGTTGCGTATGGACAGCGTCCGCACGCAGCGCTGGGCTGTCGACGCGTCGCGCCAAGCGGCAGTACGACCGGAACGCGCGGCGGTCGCGCATCTTGGCTGCATTCAGAAACCCGGCCTTGAAAAGCGTCGTTCACCTCGTCACGCAGGCACCGCAGGTGCGGAGGGCGGCGTCTTGACCGAGTCGAGCAGCAATCCATCCGCGCGCATCTCCTCCCAGAATGCAGGGGGGATCGGGAGGCGCATCAGCCCCAGATTCCGCTCGATGTCGGCGATCCCGCCGATCCCCGGCACCACCGAGGCGACCGCCGGGTGGCCGAGCGGGAACTGCAGCGCGGCGGCGGCGATCGGGATGCCGTGCCGCGCGCAGACGGCTTCGATTCGCCTGACCCGGTCCACGATCTCGGGCGGCGGCGGACGGTTGTTGTAGAGCGCGCCTTCGACCGCGCCCGTCGCGAGGATGCCTGTGTTGAGCGGCGCGCCCATCACGAGGGAGACGTTCCGCTCTTCCGCCAGCGGCAGCAGGTCGTCGGCCGGCTTCTGCTCGAGCAGCGTGTAGCGACCGGCCACCATCATGCAGTCCAGGTCGGTCGCCTTGATCAGGCGCAGGCACGCCTCGTGCGTGTTGATGCCGGCGCCGATCCCGCCGATGACCCTCTCCTCGCGCAGCCTGGCGAGCGCCGGGTAGCATCCTTCAAGCGCCTCCTTGAAGCGCGCTTCGTATTCGTCGCCGTGCTGGTATGTGTCGAGGTCGTGGATGAACAGAAGGTCGATCCGATCGAAGCCCAGGCGCTGAAGGCTCTGGTCGAAGGCGCGCATGGTCGC
>CAZMJQ010000417.1:0-2599 GCA_964566475.1 uncultured Propylenella sp.
CGCACCTCGGGAAAGGCGACGAAGCCTAGACCGAGGATGACGGCATGACCGAGAATGGAGACGGTGAGCCCGGCCCGCATCGCTCAGATGCCCGTCTCCTCGAGCGCCTTCGTCTCCAGTGCCACGCGCCGCGAGCCGGCCTTCTTGATGCGATCAAGCACCTGGGCCACCGTGCCGTAATCGGCGTTACGGTTGGCGCGCAGGATGATCCGCTTCTCCGGGTCGATCGTGACGATCGCCTGGATCTTCGACATGAGCTCGTCGAGTGCGACGTCGGCCTCCTGAATCTGGATGCGGCCGTCGGCGCCGACCGTGACGGAGAGGGGCTCGGCCTCGGTGCCGAGCGCCTCGCCCTGCGTCTGCGGGAGGTCGACCGGAATCCCCACGGTGAGGAGCGGCGCGGCGACCATGAAGACGATCAGCAGCACCAGCATCACGTCGACGAATGGCGTGACGTTGATCTCCGCCATGGGCAGGTGACGGCGGCGCGCCTTGTGGCGGCGGCCGGTGGGCGTGGCGGATGCGGGCGCGCCGGCCATCAGGCCGCGTCCCGCTCGTCGATCTGGCGCGACAGGATCGCCGCGAACTCGTCGGCGAAGCCCTCCATGCGGACGGCGAGCCGCGACACCTGCGCGGTGAACTTGTTGTAGAAGACGACCGCCGGGATGGCGGCGAGCAGGCCGAGCGCCGTGGCGAGGAGCGCCTCGGCGATGCCCGGCGCGACGACCGCAAGGTTGGTGTTCTGCGCCGCGGCGATCGCCTGGAACGACGTCATGATACCCCACACGGTGCCGAAGAGCCCGATGAACGGCGCCGACGATCCGACCGTGGCGAGCACCAGGAGCTGCCGCTCCAGCCGGTCCACCTCGCGCGCCAGCGTCACGTCCATCACCCGGTCGATGCGGCCGCCAAGTCCGTGCAGCGAGCGCACGCCCGATTCGTAGGTGCGCTTCCACTCGCGCATGGCCGAAACGAACAGCGCAGCGAGACCGTGGGCGTCGCGCGAGGAGACCTGCTGATAGAGCTGCTCCAGCGACTGACCCGACCAGAACACGCTCTCGAACTGATCCATCTGACGCCGCGCGCGGGCGTAGAGAAGGACCTTCTCCACGATGATGGCCCAGCACCAGACGGAGGCCAGCACGAGCCCGATGATCACCGCCTTGACGACGATGTGCGCCTGCCAGAACAGCGCCAAAAGCGAGAAGCCCGCCGGCCCAGCCAACGCGGTCTGCACGACATCAGGATTCATGGAAAGATCGCCCATTCCGATCTGCGGCGGCTTGTGGCCGCCGAATGTGTCCAAAGCGCGGCTCGGCCGCCCCCCAGCGCCGCTCCGATGAAACGGTCCCTACACCACCATTCTAGGGTTAACGAAGAATGACGATCAAGCGTTGTCGGCCGGGGAACCGGCGGAGTCCCAATGTGTTGGCTGGAGTACCGAGACACGGAATGAGGCGAAGGCGATGCAGGCCTCAATCGAAAAGATCATGGTCGCGAGCCTGGTGACTGCGGTGGTCATCGTCATGACGGTCGCCGTGAGCGGGATGGTGGCGTAGGCCTTCGCGCGGCTGTCGCCCGCCGCCGGCAAGCGCCTTGCGGACCGCGTCCGGGAGACGCCCCGGACGGCCGCGTGAGTCAACGAGCGCGACCGTCACGAGCGCAGTCACCAAAACATCGTTCTCGCGTGCCACCTCCTGCCGCAGCACGATCCGCGCGCCGCTCACACGCTCGGGAGAGGTGCGGACGATAACCACGTCGTCGATGGCAGCCGGCTTAAGAAAGTCGATCGCCATATGGCGGACAGCGAAGGCGCGGCCTTCGTCCGCAAGCTCGCGGTGATGGACGCCAAGCAGGCGAAGGTAGTCGGAGCGCCCGCGCTCCATGAAGTGCAGGTAGCGCGCGTGATAGACGCGGCCGGAGAAGTCGGTGTCCTCGAAGTAGACACGCTGCAGCAGCTCGTGGCCCGCCCCCGTCAGCCGGCCGGATAGCGTCGTCTCGTCCATCAGGCCGCTTACCACTGAAGCGGCCCTGGTTGCACGCTTCAGCGGCGCTTGAGGCCGATGTTCATCGCGACGGCCGAATCGCCAAGCTCGTCCTGCCGGTCCTCGCGGCGTTCCTGCGGGTCCTTCATGCCTTCCTTCAGGCCCTTCCGCGCGCGATCCCGCTTCCTCAGGATCTCCCTGGCCTTCTGCTCCTCGCTCTTCGCGGGCATGGCACAGTCTCCAGTGGTTCCGGCGGACAACCTCCACGCTCCACACCCGGTTCCGGTCAACGCAAGCCCGGCGCTCTCCAAAACAGAAAGCCGCCCGGCTCGGGGGAGCCGGGCGGCCTGAAGGGCAGAGGGACAGGAGACGGTCAGGTCTGCGGCTGCGGCTCGGGGCCGGTGCCGTTGCGTCGCTGCTCGGACATGAACTGATCGAACTCGGCGCGGTCCTTCGACATGCGCAGGCGCTCAAGGAACGAACGGAACTCCTTCTGCTCCTCCTCGAGGCGCCGGAGCGTCTCGGCCTTGTACTCGTCGAAGGCGCTGTTGCCGCTCGACGGCGTGTGGCTCCACCAGTGCGAGCCCTCCATGCGGGTGCGCATGTGCTCCATC
>CAZMJQ010000418.1:0-2956 GCA_964566475.1 uncultured Propylenella sp.
GCGCTGGGTGCTCGCCGGCACGGACTACGTCTATCCGCGCACGACCAACAAGATTCTGGAGGCCTATCTCGCCTCCAAGGGCGTGGCGGCCGAGGACATCATGATCAACTACACGCCGTTCGGCCATTCCGACTGGCAGACCATCGTGTCCGACATCAAGGCGTTCGGCTCGGCCGGCAAGAAGACGGCCGTGGTCTCCACCATCAACGGCGACGCGAACGTTCCGTTCTACAAGGAGCTGGGAAACCAGGGCATCGCGGCGGAGGACATCCCGGTCGTGGCGTTCTCGGTCGGCGAGGAGGAGCTCGCAGGCATCGACACCGCGCCGCTCGTCGGCCATCTCGCGGCGTGGAACTACTTCATGTCGGTCGACACGGACCAGAACGTCGAATTCATCGACGCCTGGCACGCCTTCATCGGCAGCGAGGACCGCGTCACCAACGACCCGATGGAGGCCCATTACATCGGCTTCAATATGTGGGTGAAGGCGGTGGAAAAGGCCGGCACCACCGATTCCGACGCGGTGCAGGAGGCGATTATCGGCGTGGCCGTGCCGAACCTCAGCGGCGGCTACTCCGCCATGATGCCGAACCACCACATCACCAAGCCGGTTCTGATCGGGGAGATCCAGGACGACGGACAGTTCGAGGTCGTGTGGGAGACGCCGGGCCTCGTCGTCGGCGACGAGTGGTCGGACTACCTGCCGGAATCGGCTGTCCTCATCTCCGATTGGCGTGCGCCGCTCTCCTGCGGCAACTTCAACATCGAGACCGGGAAGTGCGGCGGGCAGGGCAGCTGATGACCTGACACGACTTCCAGGGGCGCCGCCGGCCTGACCTCCCGCCGGCGGCGCCGCTTTCGGTCCTCCTCGCCAAGGAACTCGTCTGCATGAAGGTCTTTCTCAGGGTCGCTGCCCTGCTCCTTGCCGTCCTCGCCGGGCCGGTATGGGGACAGGAGGACGACCCCGCCGCGCTTCTCGCGGCGCTGGCCGCCTCGGGCGGCTATGACGAGACGGAAGCTGTCGTCGGGCGCATCGCCGCCAGCGGCGACGATCGTCTCGTCCCGGCGCTGCGGGCCCTCGGCGAGGGCGATCTCTACGCGCGCCAGGCGGACGGCGCCGTCGTGATCGGCCAGGGGCGGCGGACGCTCGAGCTCACCGATCCGCTGACCGGCGAGAGCCTCGGCGAGGCTTCGTCCCGCGAGCTCGAGAAGATCAGGGTCAACAACCGGCTGCGCCGCGCCATCGATTCCGCCCTCGGCGCGATGACGCTCATGAGTCCGGATCGGAACGTGCGGCTGAGGGCGGCCAACACAATCTTTCGCGACGCGGACGCTGCTTCGCTCGACGCGGTGGAATCGGCGCTGGAGCAGGAAGAAGATGCGAGCGTGCGCACGGCGCTGGAGCGCGCCCACGCGGCGGCGTTGCTAGCCTCCGACCGGCCCGACGAGGAGAAGGTCGAGGCGATCGAGAGGCTGGCCGCGACCGGCGACCGCGCCGCGCTCGCCTTGCTGACGCCACTCAGGAATTCGGACGTCGAGCCCGTCCGGCAGGCGGCGCTCGCCGGCGTCGAGACCATCAACGCGACGCTCGCCATCTGGGACGCCGCGCAGAACGTCTGGTACGGAATCTCCCTCGGCTCCGTGCTGCTGCTTGCCGCCTTCGGCCTCGCCATCACGTTCGGCGTGATGGGCGTCATCAACATGGCGCACGGCGAGATGGTGATGCTCGGCGCCTACACGACCTTCGTGGTGCAGGAGGTCATCCGCAACTCCGCGCCCTGGCTGTTCGACTGGTCGCTCGTCATCGCGCTGCCGCTCGCCTTCCTCGTTGCCGGCGCGATGGGCTTCCTGATCGAGCGCAGCGTCATCCGCTTCCTCTACGGCCGGCCGCTGGAGACGCTGCTCGCGACGTGGGGCCTGTCGCTGATCCTGCAGCAGGGCGTGCGCTCCATCTTCGGCCCGACCAACCGTCAGGTGGGCAACCCGTCGTGGATGTCGGGTGCGTTCGAGCTCGGCGGGCTGTCGATCACCTACAGCCGACTGTGGATCGTGGTCTTCGCGCTGGCGGTCTTTGTCGTGCTCCTCGCCGTCACGCGGTTCACCACGTTCGGCCTGCAGATGCGCGCGGTCACGCAGAACCGCCGCATGGCGGCGTCCATGGGCATCCGCACGCCGTGGATCGACGCGCTCACCTTCGCGCTCGGCTCCGGCATCGCGGGAATCGCCGGCGTGGCGCTCTCGCAGATCGACAACGTGTCGCCCAATCTAGGGCAGGGCTACATCATCGACAGCTTCATGGTGGTGGTGTTCGGCGGCGTCGGCAATCTCTGGGGCACGCTGGTCGGCGCGCTGACGCTCGGCGTCGTCAACAAGTTCCTGGAGCCGTTCGCCGGCGCGGTGCTCGCCAAGATACTGGTGCTGGTGTTCATCATCCTGTTCATCCAGAAGCGCCCGCGCGGCCTCTTCGCGCTGCGCGGCCGGTCGGTGGAGACCTGATGGGGCAGTTCCTCCTCAGGTCGCTCGACCGGCACGCGCTGCCGGTCGTCGCGGCGCTGCTGGCGCTGGCGGCGCTGGTGCCTATCCTGCACCTGCAGCTTCCCTTCAACCATCCGCTGCACGTGCCGACCTACGCGGTGGCCCTGTTCGGCAAGTATCTCTGCTTCGCGCTGCTCGCCGTCAGCCTCAACCTGGTATGGGGCTATTGCGGCATCCTCTCTCTGGGGCACGGCGCCTTCTTTGCGCTCGGCGGCTACGCGATGGGCATGTACCTGATGCGGCAGATCGGCTCGCGCGGCGTCTACGCCGACCCGATCCTGCCGGACTTCATGGTATTCTTGAACTACCAGGAGCTGCCGTGGTTCTGGTACGGCTTCGACAGCTTCATCTACGCCGCGATCATGGTGGTCCTGGTGCCGGGCACGCTCGCCTTCGTGTTCGGATGGTTCGCGTTCCGCAG
>CAZMJQ010000419.1:0-19791 GCA_964566475.1 uncultured Propylenella sp.
CGACGAAGATCGAGCGCATCAGGGGCTACGGCGCCGATCTGGCGGTGGGCGGCGCGCGCTATGCCGACGCGCTCGCCGCAGCCGAGGAATTCGGGGCGCGGACCGGCGCCATGGCGGTGCACGCCTACGACCAGCGCGAGACGCTTCTGGGGCAGGGCACGCTCGGCATGGAGCTTCAGGAGCAGGCGCCCGGGCTCGACACGCTGCTGGTGGCGGTCGGCGGCGGCGGGCTGATCGGCGGCATCGCGGCGTGGTACGAGGGGCGCGTCCGGATCGTGGCGGTGGAGCCGGAGACGGCCCCGACGCTGCATATGGCGCTGAAGGCGGGGCGGCCGGTCGATGCGCCGGCGGGCGGCATCGCGGCGGATTCGCTGGCGCCGCGACAGGTGGGGCAGCTGATGCTCCCGATCGCGCAGGAATACGTGGCGCAGTCGGTGCTGGTGGAGGACGCGGCGATCGCCGAGGCGCAGCGGCTTCTCTGGGAAGGCCTGCGGCTCGTGGCGGAGCCGGGCGGCGCGACGGCCCTCGCGGCGCTGGTCGCCGGACGCTACCGCCCGGAAAAGGGCGAGCGCGTCGGCGTGCTCGTCTGCGGCGGCAATACGGATGCGGTGAAGCTGGGACGCGGCGCCGCATAGGAGCGAAGGCTGCACGCCCGCGGAAATTGCCCTATGGTCGCCCCATGCAGGAGAGGACGCCGTTTTCGCCCGCAGAGCTTGAGCGCTATGCGCGGCACATCGTGCTCGCCGAGATCGGCGGGGCGGGACAGCAGCGCTTCAAGGCGGCGCACGTGCTCGTGGTCGGCGCCGGCGGGCTCGGCGCGCCGCTGGCGCTCTACCTCGCGGCGGCGGGCATCGGCACCATCGCCATCGTCGACGACGACCACGTCAGCCTCTCCAACCTGCAGCGGCAGATCATCCACGCGAGCGACCGCGTCGGCATGCCCAAGGCCGACAGCGCGCGCGAGACGATCGCCGCGATCAATCCGCACGTGGCGGTCGTCGCGCACCGGGCGCGGCTGACGGCGGAGAACGTCCGGGACCTGATCGACAGCGCCGACATCGTGGCGGACGGCTCGGACAATTTCGCGACGCGCTACCTCGTCGCCGACGCTTGCGCGGAGCTGAAGGTGCCGCTGGTGACGGCGGCGGTGGGGCGGTTCGACGGGTCGGTGACGGTGCTGAAGCCCTACGAGGGCGACAACCCGTCCTACCGCGACATCTTTCCGATCGAGCCGCCGGAGGGCCTCTTGCCGACCTGCGCGGAGGCGGGAATCCTGGGAGCGCTCACCGGGGTGCTCGGCTCCATCCAGGCGCTCGAGGTGTTGAAGCTCGTGGCCGGGATCGGCGAGCCGCTCATCGGGCGGCTGCTTCTCTATGACGGGCTGGCGCAGCGCTTCGACGAGATACGCTACAAGCGGCGGAAGGCTTAGGCCGCCGGCGATGAGGAGCTCTCGCCGACGCGCGCATGTCCTGGAGGAGCGGTCGTCAACCGCTGCCTGCACCGTGCAGGCTCTGGACAAGGAGGGACTCGCTGCCCTTCCCGGCCCGATGCGCCAATGCCTGGCGGCTTCTCGTCGAGATTCCGCCTGAATTTGCCCACGAAAAGACCCCGGTATTACCCCTGTTTGGGCAGCAACCGATAGCCGGCTCTCCCAATTGTAGCAGCGGAGGTCTGACAAGAGGAGAGAGACCATGAAAGCGATCATGACAGGCGTCGCCGTTGCTGCGCTCGTGGCTGCGGCACCGGCCCTTGCCGTGAGCGAGAGGCTGCAGATCGCGCAGGCGGAGCAGACTCAGGAGGAGCTGCAGAACACGACTGCGTGCCCGGAAGGCGAGACCATGACCGCCGAGGGCGAGCCCTGCCCGCCGGATACGGCGGCTGCGCCGGCCGATGAGGCCGAGGGCGAGGAAACCGAAGCGGCGGAGACTGCGCCGCAGGAAGGGACCACCGAGGAGCTGACGGCCGAAGAGGACGCCACCGAGGAAGCCACTGAGGAGGTGGCGGCCGAGGACGCCATCGAGGAGGACACCGAGACGGCCGCTGCCGAAGGCGAGAGGTTCATTGTGGAGCAGGACGAAGACGAAGTGCTGGCCTCCGAGCTGATCGGCCTCACCGTCTATAATCCCGAGGACGAGGCTCTCGGCGACGTCAGTGACATCGTCTGGACCGAGGAAGGCGGCGTTGAGGCGATCATCGTCGGCGTCGGCGGCTTCCTGGGCATCGGCCAGAAACGCATCGCCGTGAACTTCAGCGCGGTCGAGATGACGACCGACGAGAACGGCAACAAGGAGATCAGGCTCGCCGCGACGCATGAAGAGCTGGACGCCGCACCGGAGTACCTGACGCAGGCCGAGAAGCTGGCCGCGATCGAGGCAGAGCGGCAGCAGCAGTTGGCACCGCCCGCCGACGGCGGCGGAATGGCGCCTGCCCCGCTCCAGTAATCTTGCCGCTCCCTGTCGGCAACGAAACAAAGAGCCCGCCGGTATTATGCCGGCGGGCTCTTGCGTTTCCATCTCGCTGTGGTCGCCCGGCAGGACTCTCCGGCGGCGTATCAGTCGCCGCCGCGATGCCTCCCGCGCCGCCCGAGGAAGAAGCCGGCAATGAGCGCGAGGCCCGCGGCCTGAAAGATGGGGTTCCTCAACGGGGAGCCTTGCGGGCCGAGGGCGTCGGAGAGCCTGGAGGCCCCCTCGCGCACGGTATCGCCAAGCTGACCGATCGGGTCCTCAACCTCCCGCGCCTGCTCCCGCATGGGACGCGAGGCGAGGAAGAAGAGCACGAAGGCGACGCCGAGGAGCACGCCTCCGATGATCGCCGCCGAGGCGATCGGATTGAGGAGGGCAGACAGCGCCAGATGCGCGGCGACCAGCAGGAAGCAGACAGCGATCACGAACACGACGCCGCCCGCCGCGCCGAGGATTCCCCGCGTGACGAGGTTGCGTATGCGGCGCTTCAGGTTGGCGACGGCGAGCGCAAGCCCCACCGTGCGAAGGACATTCCACATGCGGCGCCTATCGGCGCGACATCAGTCCGACCAGAAAGCCGAGGCCGAGCGCCACGAGAACCGCGGCGAAGGGATTCTGCGTGATCTTCTCCTCAAACGCGTCGCCGTAGGCGCGCGCCTCGGCCAGCGCGGCGTCGGCCTGCTCCATGCCCTGCTGCCGGTACTCCCGTGCCTTGCGCCCGGCCTTGCTGCGTCCTTCGCGAACGCCGGAGCGGATCAGATCCGACATCGTCGCGCTGATCGCCGCGAGATCGCTCTTGAGCGTCTCGACCTGCGCCTGCAGCTCCTCGGTGTTGCGCGCCGTCTCCGACTGGCCGCCCGTGGTCTCGCCTGTCGCCTCTTTGGCCATGTCGCCTCCTTTAGAACAATGACTTACCCGATGACTGTTTCGCCGTTCAACGTTCCGCGAGCTAAACAGTTCCGGGAGGCCGCGTCAGGGACGCGCACAGGGTATGCTTACCCACGACGGCTATGTCTCGACCATGACGTCGTCTTCCTGGATCGGCTCGCCGGGCGCGCCGTGCGCGATCTTCTCGGCCGTGGCGCTCAGCCGCTGATAGAGGCCCAGACCCACGATGAGCGTCACACCGGCCAGAAGCAGGAGGGTCGGATAGAGCATCCGCGAAATATCCTCGTCCTTGCTGGTCTGGAAGATCGCGACAAGGGCCTCGAGAAACACGGCGATCGAGATCGTGGCGAGGAACTTCGTCATCGCGCGCCTTGCCTCGCCGGCATGGCGCATCTCCGACGGGTTGATGACCTCTTCCTCGAACAGGTACTTGGCGACCTCGAAGACCGCCACGGAGATAATCGTATAGCCGACCGAATCGAGCAGCTGCTGCCCGACGGCCGCTTCCGGGGTGACGAAAACGCTCACCAGTTGAAAGCCGGCAAAGACGATCAAACCGGCCGCCAGCAGCGTCATGAAGATGCTGATCGCCCCGAAGATGACGCGCCCGATGAGCTTCATGGTGCGCTCAACGACGAGTTCGGTATGCTTGGGAACGTACGGCTCCATTCCACTTAAACGGCTAAGCTATGGAAAGGTTTCACCGTACCCGGCGCGGGCGCGAGCCGCCCGGGCCGCGCAGACGGAGCGGGAACCGTTCCCGGCTAAGTGCGTTCAGAAGACTTGCCTTCAAGCCTTGCTGACGAAGGGGGCGAGCATCGTCAGAGCCGACCACGTCGATACGTTCTCGTCATCCCCCGCGCCGCGCCGTTGGAGCGCGCCATTGGCGGCGCGGCACCGCACGCTGCTGACGAGCGCGGCGGCGGTGCTCGCCTTCGCGGCCGGGACGGCTGCGCTCGAGGCGACCGCGTTCGGGCCGCTCTCGCATCATATGAGCGTCCACATCCTCGTCATGAACTTCATCATGCCGCTGGTCGCGCTGGCGGTCGCGCAGGGCGGCCTGCCGTCGCGCCTTGACGGCGGGGCGGCGCTCGCCGCGGCCACCGTGGCCCAGCTCGCCGCGCTCTGGGGCACGCATGCGCCCGCCGTGCTCGCGAGCGCCATGCAGTCCCCGGCGCTCGCGCTTGCCGTGCAGGCCCTGCTCGCCGGCACGGCGCTGTGGTTCTGGCTCGCGGTCCTGGCGCAGCGCGGCGCCGCGCGGTGGCGGGCGATCCTGGCGCTGCTGGTGACGGGGAAGCTCTTCTGCCTCGTGGCGGTGCTTCTCATCTTCGCGCCGCGTGAGCTCTACCCGGCGATGGCCCCACACGCAGGGCATGCGGCGGGCGCGTCGACCATCTCCGATCAGCACCTTGCCGGCCTCCTGATGGTGACGGCCTGCCCGGTGACCTACGTGCTTGCGGCGGTCGTGATCACGGCACAATGGCTCAGGGAGATCGCGCGGCAGGACGCGGCGCCGGCCGAACGTGGTGCTTAGGATGCGGGGAGGCGGGCTTTGGCCGGAACGGCCCCGTTCGCGCGGCGTGCTCTTGGGAATCGCGGCGACACTGGCCGCGCTGGCCGCCGGCGGTCTCCTGTTTGCGGCTTCCGGAATCTACCATGTGGGGGCGAGCACCGGTCACTGGGCCATCACCCGCGCGCTCATCACGATCGGGCTGCACAGCGCAGTCAGGACCCACAGCATCGGAATCGAGCCGCCGCAGGATCTCGATGATCGCGACCGCATCAGGCTCGGGGCAGGGCACTTCGCCGGCGGCTGCGCGCCTTGCCACGGGGCGCCCGGCGTGGAGCAGAACCCGATCCTGCGCGGCATGCTTCCGCCGCCGCCGGGCCTTTCGCATGCCGTCAGCGACTGGGAGACGGCGGAGCTTTTCTGGATCGTCAAGCACGGGCTGAAATACACCGCCATGCCCGCCTGGCCGGCCCTCACGCGCGACGACGAGGTGTGGTCGATGGTGGCGTTCCTGGAGCGGCTGCCCGAGCTTTCGGCGGAGGAGTACAGGGAGCTCGCGAACTTCGAGGCGGCGGAAGGCTCGGCGGCCGAGCCTCAGGGGCTAGCCACATTCTCCGAGGCGCTTGTTACCTGCGCGCGCTGCCACGGCGACGAGGATTCTCCGCCGACGAGCCGACTGGTGCCGAGGCTTTCGGGGCAGCCCGTCGCATACCTGCGCTCGGCGCTCGAGGCTTATGCCAAGGGCACGCGCTTCAGCGGCGTGATGCGGCCGGTCGCGGCGGAGCTCGACGAGGACGCCATCGCAAGCCTCTCCGCCTATTACTCCGTGCTCAGACAAAGCGGCGAGGCGCCGAGGGAAGCGACGGCGGCCGAGGAGCAGATCGCGCGCGGCCGCGACATTGCGACGGAGGGCGTGCCCTCGGAAGGCGTGCCGCCCTGTCTCGCCTGCCACGGCGAGGGCGCGAGCGAGCTCTTCCCGCGGCTGGAGGGACAGCACGCGCCCTACATCCTCGCCCAGCTGAGGGCGTTCAAGGAGGACCGGCGCGGGGTGACGACGACCGGCGCGATCATGAAGGCGATCGCCGAGCGGCTCGCCGAGGGGCGCATGGAGGACGTGGCGGCTTACTTCGAAAGCCGTCCGGTTCGCGGGCAGAGCGGCTCCGGCCCGTCCCAGGGCGCAGCAGCGCCACAGGAGGCGGAGCCGTGAGACGCTTCAGCTCGCTCAAGATTGCCGCCGCCTTCATGATGCCCACAGCGCTCTCCGCGTGCCAGGACTCGCAGTCCGTATTCGCAACGCAGGGGCCGGAGGCGGCGCGGATCGCATTGCTGGCATGGGTGCTGATCGTCGGCGCGGCCGTCATCCTCGTCGGCGTCGTCGCGCTCTTCGTCCTGGCGCTCTACGGGAGCGACCGCTGGCGCTCGCGGCTGAGCGGTGAGGCCGTCGTCGTTGGCGGCGGCATCGTCTTCCCCGTGGCGACGCTGAGCGTGCTGCTCGTCTATGGGTTTGTCGCGATGCGTCCCGGCGGCGCTTCGGCGGACACAGAGGAGCCTCTTCGGATAGCGGTGATCGGCGAGCAGTGGTGGTGGCGCGTCGTCTACGAAGGCCCGGACGGGTCGCGCTTCGAATCGGCGAACGAGATTCGCATCCCGACGGGCCGGCGGGTCGAGCTGGCGCTCACCACCGCCGACGTGATCCACAGCTTCTGGGTCCCCAACCTCGCCGGCAAGCTCGACATGATCCCCGGGCGGACGAACGTGCTCACCATCGAGGCCGACGAGCCGGGCGTCAGCCGCGGGCAATGCGCCGAATATTGCGGCGGGGCGCATGCCCTGATGTCGTTCCACGTCGTGGCGATGGAGCCGGATCGGTTTCAGGAGTGGCTGGCGCACGAGGCCGGTCCGGCCAATCCGCCGGAAGGGGAGCGGGAGGAGCAGGGGCAGCTCCTCTTCCTGTCGACCGGCTGCGGGGCCTGCCATGCAATCCGCGGGACGGAGGCGCGGGGCACGATCGGCCCAGACCTCACGCATCTCGGCAGCCGGCGGTCGATTGCCGCCGCGACCCTTCCCAACAATGCGGAGGCCATCGCCGCGTGGATCGTGGAGAACCAGCACATCAAGCCCGAAAACAAGATGCCGCCCTTCGACATCTACAGTGACGAGGAGCTGACGGCCCTTTCCGAATACCTCGCGAACCTGAGGTGAATGAGGTGGACTTCGCGAACAACCGGCTCTGGGCTCAACTTTTCATCTTCGTGCCCGATCTCTACACGCTGCGCTGACCGGTCATGAGCGAAAACACGCACATATTGCCAAACGACGCGCCGCGGCCCCCGCACGAGCTGGAGGAGCTGAAGCGTATCTGGGCGACGCCGAAGGGGTGGCGCGTCATCTCGGCGGTCAACAATACCGTCATCGGGCTCTTCTATATCGGCGCGGCGTTCTCGTTCTTCGTGCTCGCCGGAATCCTGGCGCTCATCATGCGCACGCAGCTCGCCGTCGGCGACAACGACCTCATCAGCCAGGACTTCTACAACCAGATATTCACCGTACACGGCACGACGATGATGTTCCTCTTCGCCGTGCCGGTGGTGGAGGCGCTGGGGATGATGCTGCTGCCGCAGATGCTGGCGGCGCGCGACCTGCCGTTCCCGCGGCTCAGCGCCTTCGCGATCTGGGCCTACATCATCGGCGGAACGGTGTTCTTCTCGACGGTCTTCTACGATCTCGCGCCGAAGGGCGGCTGGTTCATGTATCCGCCGCTCACCGGCATCGAGTTCTCGCCCGGCGACAACGCCGACTTCTGGCTGCTCGGCATCGGCTTCATCGAGATATCCGCGATCGCCGGGGCGATCGAGATCGTCGTGGGTGTGCTGAGAACGCGCCCGCCCGGCATGTCGCTCGCCAGAATGCCGATGTTCGCCTGGGCGATGCTGATCTTCGCCGGGATGATCATCTTCGCGTTCCCCGCGGTGATCCTCGCCACCATGCTGCTGGAGCTCGAGCGCGCCTTCGGCTGGCCGTTCTTCGTGGCCGACAAGGGGGGCGATCCGCTGCTGTGGCAGCACCTCTTCTGGTTCTTCGGGCACCCGGAGGTCTACATCATCTTCCTGCCGGCCGCCGGCCTCGTGTCGATGATCGTGCCGACCATGGCGCGCACCAGGCTCGTCGGGCACCACCTCATCGTCGTGGCGATCGTCGCCACCGGCTTCTTCAGCTTCGGGCTCTGGGTGCACCACATGTTCACCACGGGCATTCCGGCGCTGAGCCTTGGCTTCTTCTCCGCCGCATCGATGGCGGTCGCCATTCCCTCCGGCATCCAGGTGTTCTCGTGGCTGGCGACCGTGGCGGCGGGCAAGAAGCCGTTCCGCATCAACACGCCGTCGCTCTTCGTGCTCGGCTTCCTGTTCATCTTCACGCTCGGCGGGCTGACCGGCGTGATGGTCGCCATGGTGCCGTTCGACTGGCAGGTGCACGACACCTACTTCGTCGTGGCGCATTTCCACTACGTGCTGATCGGGGGGATGGTCTTCCCGCTGTTTGCGACGTTCTATTACTGGGCGCCGATGCTGAGCCGCAACATGCTGTCGGAGCGGCTCGGGCGCTGGGCATTCGGGCTCATGTTCATCGGGTTCAACGTGTCATTCTTCCCGATGCATCTCACCGGCATGCTCGGCATGCCGCGGCGCGTATGGACCTATCCGGGCGGCATGGGATGGGACACGCTCAACATGATCTCGACAGTCGGCGCCTTCGTCTTCGCTGCGGGCGTCCTCGTATTCATCGTCGACATCGTGCTGAACTTCCGGCCGGGCGGGCGGGGCCTCGAGAATCCCTGGGGGGCCGGCACGCTGGAATGGCTGCCGAGCGGCGTCTACTCGGCGCGCAGCATTCCGCACGTGACGAGCCTCGAGCCGCTGTGGGATCAGCCGAACCTGGCGCGCGAGGTGGAGGAAGGCCGGCACTACCTGCCGAACGCCCCCACCGGCGGACGCGAGACATTGGTCACGAGCCCCATTGAGGGCAGGCCTCAATATGTCATCCAGATGCCGGGGCCGGGCTGGACACCGTTTCTGGCGGCGGCCTTCACCGCGTCTTTCTTCCTGCTCCTGACGGTCAAGGCGGTCGTGCCGGCGCTCGTCGGCGGCGTGCTTGCAATGCTCTTCTGCGTGACATGGGTCTGGCAGCTCGATCCGGGACCCGACAAGGGACCGATCGACGTCGGCGGCGGCTACAAGCTGCCGGTCTACATGACAGGACCGACGTCGCACGGCTGGTGGGCGATGGTCGTCCTGATGTTCGTCGCGGGCTCGCTCTACCTCAGCTACGTCTTCTCCTATCTCTATCTGTGGACCGTGTCGCCGGACGTTTGGGCGCCGGACGGCGCACCGGAGCTGCCGGCGGTCATCTGGCCTCTCGCGTCGGGCGCGCTCCTGCTCCTGGCCGCGGCGCTCTTCATTGCCGCGAGCCGGACGCTGGCGCCGCCGAAATCGCGCAATCCGCTGACGCCGCTTCTCGTCTTCCTGGGCACGGCTTGCGCCGTCGCCGCCGTCGGCGTCGAACTGACGGGTCACTGGCAGACGGGGCTGCGGCCGACCGACAGCAGCTATTCGGCCATGGTCTACGTGGCGAGCGCGCTTACCGGGCAGCTGGTCTTCGCCATCGTGGTGATGTCGCTCTTCACGCTGGCACGCCATTTCACCGGGAATCTCGACGCGGTCCGGCGCGGCACCTTCGAGAACACGTCGCTGCTGCTCTACTACACGGCGGGGCAGGGACTTCTCGGCCTCTTGCTCGTGCACGGCTTCCCGCGACTGACCGGGTGACGACATGGACGCACAGAACGGCGAAACCCGCACCGGCGCCCAGCCATCAACGGCAGGAACGATCTTCTATCTGCTGATCGGCCCGATCGTGTGGTCGGCGCACCTGACCGCGCTCTACTTCTCGCAGTCGATGCTCTGTGCGCACCGCCTGGCGGAGCTGACGATCGCCGGGGTGGGCGTCGTGCCCTTCATCATCGTCACGGCCACCGCCGTGGCCCTGGCGATGCTCATTGCGGCGATGCTGGCGCCCGCAGCGCTTGAGCGCCTGGCGAACGCCTCCGGCGGATCTCGATCCGAGATGGCTTTCCGCCGGCGCGTGATGATGGCGCTCGCAATCCTCTCGGCCACGGGTGTCGCGTGGGCGGGGGCGACGATCCTGATGCTTCCGACCTGCGCTCAGCTTCGCTAGACCGGCGATCGATCGTGAGGACCCCTCACAAGAGCAGCGGAGGCCGGGTCGCCCCGGCCTCCGCCTGGCCTCTGCCGCACCTCGCGCGGCGCCTAGAGGCAACTCAAACCTCTACCTCAGGCCGCTCCGCGCGTGCCCATATCCGCTCTGTCGCGCGCAAGCCACTCGTCGATCTGCCGCTCGGCCTCGTCCTTGGCGATACCATAGCGCTCCTGGATGCGGCCCGCCAGCTGGTCGCGCTTGCCGGCGGCGACGTCCAGATCGTCGTCGGTCAGCTTGCCCCATTGCTCCTTGGCCTGCCCCTTGAACTGCTTCCAGTTTCCTTCGACACGATCCCAATTCATCGCAGTGCTCCTCTTGCATGAGTGTCCTTGGGAGAACGCCGATCGGGCTCGCGGGGTTCCGGGATACCGCGCTTCGGCCAAATGAAAGCGGCCCGCGCAGGGCGCGGGCCGCTCCAAGCAAAGGATGCGCTTCTTATCCGTCCGTCAGGCGCATTGTGTCGCGCTGGTCGTCGTAGGTCGCCTCGTCGTAGTCGGGGGCCGCCTCAAGCTGCTCGCGGGTGAAGTCCGTATAGACGTAATACGTGCCTCCCTCATCGCGGCGGATCGTGAGGTTCTCCAGCCCGACGGCTACCGGCTTCTCGCCGATGCCGAGGAAGCCGCCCACATCGACGATGATCGCATCGATCCCGCTGCCGTCAGCGGCGATGCGCACGTCACCCACGTTGCCGACGCTCTCGTCATTGGCCGTGGCGTAGACGGTCGCGCCGATCAACTGCTCTGTGCTGATCGATCCGATGTCGACGTCGCTGAGCGTAGGCTGGGCGGTCTGCTCACCGGCGGCCATCTCCTCGCCCTCGACCGGCTGCTCGGCGGGCGCCTCGGCCATCTCCTCGCCTTCGACTGGCTCCTCGACCGGCGGAGCGGACGTACCCTCGGCGGGGGCCATCGCCGTCTCGGCCTCCTCACGCGTGAACTCCGGCGCGTTCTCAAGGATCTCCCTGTTCGCCTCGAGCACGGCGAACTGGTCGCCGTTCTCATCCTGCGCCCAGCGGATGCTGTCGTAGCTCACCGCAACGTCCTTCTCGCCGACGCCGAGGAACCCGCCGACGCCGATCACGACCGCCGCGACCGTTCCATCCTCGGCGATGACCAGGTCGTTGATATCGCCGATAACCTCGGCATCCTCGGCCTCACTCGAGTAGACGCTGTGGCCGATGATTTCGGTTGCGAGCTCGCTCTGTCCCTGCTCCAGCAGGAACAGCTCCGTCATCTGCTCAGCCGTCGCTGCCTCGTTGTTGTCCTGCGCCATGGCACCGCTCGTCGCGATGAGCGTGATGGCGGTCGTCATCAATAGCTTGCGGATCATCTTGCTTAACCTCCGTTCGAAGAATGGGTCGTCGGGACTCGTGCTCCCGTGCAGGCGTCGCCAGGGGCGACATCGGGTCTTCAACGGGGAGGCATACTGTCGAGTTCCAATGGAAATTTTTCGCGGGAGAGCGGTTTTGGCGGGAACCAAAGGGCGCGTCAGGCATTCTGCCGTGAATCGCCCGAGGGGTGGTGGATCCCAGGGACGATCTCGGCGCGCGGCAAGGATGACGCTCGACAAGGACCGTTTAGGCGCTCGCTGCTCTGACCGGGCCGGTTCGGAAGCGATCGCGTCCGAGGAGATGAGAATGTCGGCAAACCTCGACGATCATCCGCCGGCTCGCTGGGGTTCCCGCCTTCCCGGTGCGCGGCGCCGCCCGGGCGGTTGCCGTGGAGTGCGCCATTGCGCTAACGCTCGGGCCGCCATCGCGGGGGGGAGCATGGCTCGCATCGATCGGAAAGCGCCGCGTCACCGACGGCGCCTGGCAGCGCGGGAGCCGTCTTGATAGGCCGGAGGTCCCTGCCGGCGCTCGTCCTCGTCGTCGGCCTTGCGGTCACCGGCTTCTCGGCGTGGTTAGCGGATGTGTATCTGGGGCGGGCGGAGACCGCCCAGGCCAGGCAGCGCACGGAGAGCGCTGCGTCCGCTGTCAGGCTCGCGCTTGAACGGGTGGCCACCGCGGTCCGCGCGGTACGAGCGATGTATGCCGCGGAGGTCGTCACCCCCGAGCAGTTCAGCCGCTTCGCGCAGACGCTGACCCGGACCCAGACGATAAGCTCGCTCGGCTTCTACCGTCGCGTCGAGGCTGCATCGCGGGAGGTCTACGAGCGCCGCTTCACCACAGAGCCCGCTTCCACGCTCGGCATCTGGGAGCTGAATCCGGCCGGCGACCCGATGCGCTCCGGCGATCGCCCCGTCTATTACGTCGTGGAATCGGGGTACGTCGCGGATGAGCGCGAACCGGCCTACGGGCTCGACATCGCGTCGATCCCGGATCGCCGCGAGAACATCGAGAGCGCGGTCCAGATCTCGGACCTCGCGGTGACCGGGGAGACGGCGCTCTTAATGGGCGAGCGAAGAGGCGCCTTGCTCTACGATCCCGTCCTCGACCGGGACGAAGACGTCATCGGAATCGCCGCGGCCACGCTGACCATCGATCAGCTCGAGCGCACGGCCAGCAGGGTCAGCGGCGTGGCCGGCGTCTTTATCTCGGTGGGCGACCCGGTCGCCGCCAGCGACTCGCAGGACGACAGCGAACTCGGCGTGGCTTCGGGCGGGCGCCGCGTGTTCAGTCTCGGGGGCCGGCAGTGGATCGTGTCCGTGAGCGCCCTCACGCAGGAGACAAGCGTCCGACGCTGGGTCCTCGCACTGATTATCGGGCTCGGCCTGACGTCGACGGTGACCATCCTCGCCTTCATCGTCAGCATGTACCAGAAGGCCGAAGTCGCGATGGCCCGCGGACGACTGCGCGCCATGCTCGACGGGCTCGGCCCCCTCGCCTGGCTGCTCTCGCCCGACGGGACGATCCTCAACGCAAACCGCGCCGCGACCGCCGCCTTCGGCCTCAGCGAAACCGACATCGTCGGCCGGCCGTTCTGGGAGTTCCTTGTCGACGAGCGCGGCGAGACGGACACGGAGCGCATCCGCGGCGCGATCCAGGATGCGCGCGAAGGCAAGGACGCCCGCTTCGACTTCACCATCGGCGGCGACGACGACCGGCACGTGTTCGACCTGTGGATCCGCTGCAAGCAGCTGACGGGCAACCTGGTGGCCTCGGCGGTGGACGTGACGGCCCGCTACGAGAGCGAACAGGCGCAGCTCCTGCTCATGCGCGAGCTCGACCACCGCATCAAGAACACGCTGCAGGTGATCCAGGCCGTCATCCGCCGCACAGCCAGGGCGCAGAGCACGGTCGAAGGTTTCGAGCGGTCGCTGCTCGGGAGAGTCGGCGCGATGTCGCGCGCGCATGAGCTGCTTGCCGAAGAGCGGTGGCTGGGAGCGAACGTCACGACCCTGATCAGGCAGGGGACGCAGAGCTTCGATGCGGGCGGCAACGCCATAAGGGCGATGGGGCCGAGCCTCCGCCTCAATCCGAAGGCGGCGCTTGCGATCACGCTGGCAATGCATGAGCTCGGCACCAACGCCGCCAAGTACGGCGCGCTGTCGTCTCCCAGCGGCGTGGTCGACATCACCTGGAGCGTCGACCGGTCCGGTGCGGAGCCGCTCCTGGTCATCCGGTGGCAGGAGTCGCGCGGGCCGGAGGTCGAGGAACCGAAGCATCAGGGGTTCGGTTCGATGCTCATCGAGCGCAGCATTGCCTACGAGCTCGATGGGAAAGCGACCGTGGAATACCGCAAGGAAGGATTGCTGTGCACGATATCGGTGCCGCTCAGAACGATCAGGCCGTTCGTCTCCGAATCTCCGGAGCGAGAGACCGCGGCCGCGGCGGAGTAGACCATTCAGGCATGGCGAGACAGCTCCGCATCATGGTCGTAGAGGACGAGTTCATCATCGCGGACGAGATTGCCGCTATCGTCGAGGAGTCGGGCCACGAGGTGATGGGTCCCTTCGGCTCGATCGAAGAGGCGACGGTCAAGCTCGCCGCTGACGAGATGCCGGATATCGCGATCCTCGATGCCAACCTCAGAGGGCGGTCCAGCGTGCCGGTAGCGGAGCGGCTGCGGGAGCTCGGCGTGCCGTTCTGTCTGTGCACCGGATACAGATCGGACGACCTGCACAGCACATTCGGCAACGTGCCGGTTCTGCAGAAGCCCGTGAGCCCGCGGGCGCTCGTCGCCATCATCGAGACGATCAAGAGCCAGCACGGCTGACGGGCGGCGGCGGAAAGCTTTCGCGCAAAGATGGCGCCGCAGGCGTGGACTTGGCGGACATCGGACAACCGGAAAATTGCCCCGCCATTTCAATGACATAAATGCCGTGTGCAGCCAAATGTCATTTGATAATGACAGGCATGGAGAGCCATGGAAGAAACGCCGCGGCGTATCCCGAGGACGAAGAGCGAGAACGTGAACATCCCTTCTCTCAGCGGCCTGACAATCCTGATCGTGGAGGATGCCTATCTCATCGCGCTAGGGGCCCAGCAGATCGCCGAAGAAGCGGGGGCGGAACGTGTCCTCCTGGCGAGCACGGTCGACGATGCGCGTGCCGCCCTCGCACGCGAAGCGCGCATCGATGTGTGCGTGCTCGATCTGAAGCTTGGCGAGGAGGACGCTACCCAGCTGATCGAGCACTTCTCCGGCCTCGGCGTCGCCGTTCTGGTTGCGACCGCGTTTGACAGCGCGGCGCCGAATATCGATGCTCCACTGCTGAAAAAGCCCTATCAAGAGGCCGAGCTCCTTGAGGCGATACACGCCGTCATCCGGGATCGACGCTGAGGCGCCGCCCGGTACAGATGTCCGAAGCCGCCGCATCGGCCCGCTTCGATGAATCGCGGATATTCTTCCCTGACGCCGACGGACGTGCTTCGCCTGCTGCGCGGTGCATCGATCACGGTTTTCGCCCAGGATTCTGCGCTGCGATACCGGTGGCTGGAGAATCCCCCAGCGACGTGGAGCGCGAGCGGCGACGTGCGGGGCAAGACCGACGGCGACGTGCTGCCGCCGGGCGCGGCGGCGGCGGCGATGGCGCCCAAGCGCAGCGCGCTGTCGACGGGACGGCCCCACTGGGCGGAGTTCGTCATCGAAACCAGGAACGCGCGGCAGTATTTCGAGCTCTATGTCGAGGCAGAGAAGGGCGCGGACGGCGCCGTCACCGGCGTGATCGGGCTGGCGCTCGACGTCACGGAGAGGCGCAAGCGGGTCGCCGCGCTGGAGACGATCGTGCGCCAAGCCTCACACCGCTCCAAGAACCTCCTTGCGATCCTGCAGAGCGTGGCCGTCCACACGGCCCGCGACGCCCCCTCCACCGAAGAGTTCATCGAGCAGTACCGCGCACGCATCCAGTCGATCTCCCGCTCGCAGGACATCGCGCTGGGCCCGAGCGCGCATGGCGCCCGCCTGCCGAGTCTCGTCGCAGCGCAGGTGGAGCCCTATGTGACAGACGCGGCCAGCCGGGTCAGCCTCACCGGGGCAGATGTCGAGCTGACGGCGAATGCGGCCCTTCATATCGGCCTCGCCTTGGCGGAACTCGCCATCGCGTCGGCCAATCACGGCGCGCTCGCGGATCAGGATGGCCGCGTGGCGATTGTGGCCGATCGCGCGATCGACCCCGACACGGATTCCTTCGAGGAAAGTCTGCGCCTGACCTGGAGCGAGAGGGCCGGCCGGCCGGTGGAGCCGCCGGAGGGATTCACGCGCCAGCTGCTGGAGCGGCTGATTCCGGCGGCGCTCGGCGGCCGTGCCCTGCTGACGTCGACCGACGACGGTCTCTGCTATGTGCTGACAGTCAGGCGCGGGGAGTTCGAATAAGCCCTTGAAAAGGCTGAAGGCCGGGACTGGTCCCGGCCTTCGCTTGCCTTCCCGGGGGCAATATCGGGAATCGGCAGAGACGCGAGATCGGGGGAGGGGGGGAACGATGCCCGCGTCAGCCCCTCAACGCAGCCGGCAACGACCGGTTCCGGGGGTGCCGCACTTTTTTGGCGCCGCCGAAACCCGCGCCGGTCGGGCGTTTCAGGCCTCGACCGGACGCTTCCTGCTGGCCCTGCGCCCGAAAAAAAGCGCCTGGCTGATGACGGCGGAGACCATGGCCGGCTGGTAGGGCTTGGTGACCAGGAAGGTCGGCTCGGGCCGCTCGCCGGTGAGATAGCGCTCCGGGTAGGCGGTGATGAAGATCACCGGCACCTCGAAGTCCTGCAGCAGCTCGTTGACCGCATCGAGCCCGGAGCTCATGTCGGCGAGCCGGATATCGGCGAGGATCAGTCCGGGACGCTTGGCCTTGGCGAGCGCTATCGCCTCGGTGTGCGTCCTGGCGATGCCGGTGACCTGATGCCCCAGCCCCTCAACGAGGCCCTCAAGGTCCACCGCGATCATCGGCTCGTCCTCGATGATCATGACGTCGGTGGCGATCTCGGCGGCAAGCTCGCGGCCGGATTCCTCCACCTGCGACCGTAGCTCCGGGACGCTGACATTCAGGATGCCGGCCGCCTGCCCTTCGTCGAAGCCTTCGAGCGCGACGAGCAGAAAGGCCTGACGCGGAAGGGGCGCGATCTCGCTCAGATGCTTTTCCGCATCCGCGGCGAGCGAGGCGCCGTCCGCCGACTTGTTCAGATCGACGGAACTCCAGATCGCGGTGAAGGCTTTATAAAGAGCGACGCGAGGGTCAGGGTGCTGCTCGAGTATCTTCCGGTCTTCCACCAGCGCCTCGAGCGTGGCGGCCACATATGCGTCGCCCGATGTCTGGCTTCCCGAAAGCGCGCGCGCATAGCGGCGCAGAAGTGGCAGGTGCTCGGCTACTGCGTGTGAGTTCAAGAGCGGGCTCCTGGCATCATTTGTGAAGAATCGGCTGGAAATCTGGCGGCAATAGGGAGGAAATGGACGCGTGAAGGCAACGTTCTCCGGAGTTAGGCGTTAGGTGCCATCTATTGCAACGACTTCACGCCTTCCCGGGTTCCATTTGAGCGAGGCAATGACAGATACGGACCAAAAACGAGGGAAACGGCGGGCAAGCGGCTCCGACGGAGATCGCGCCGGGCTGGACAGCGGCGTGCAGGCGAAGATCGGAGAAGGGCTTCGGGCGATGTACGACGACGTCGTACGGCAGGGGGTGCCGGACCGATTCGCGCAGCTTCTTGCGAAACTCGACGAGCAGGGGGGCAATGGGCAAGGAAGAGAGGCGGGGTCCCAGAAGAAATGACGGTGGATACCTCTACGCGCGACGAAATTCTGGCAGCCATACCGAGCCTGCGCGCCTTCGCGGTCTCGCTCTGCGGCAACGTCGACCGCGCAGACGACCTCGTGCAGGAAGCGCTGGCGCGGGCGCTGGCCAATATCGACAGCTTCCGTCCGGGCTCCAACATGTCGGCCTGGCTGTTCACCATCCTGCGCAATCACTTCCGCTCCGAATACCGGAAGCGACGGCGCGAGGTGGAGGATCCCGAGGGATGGTATGCGGAAAACCTCAAGTCGCAGCCCGAGCAGATCGGCCACATCGAGTACGAGGAGCTGCGAAGGGCAATGGCAGAACTGACCGACGATCAGCGCGAGGCGCTGATCCTGGTCGGCGCTTCAGGCTTCACCTGCGAGGAAGCTGCGGAAATCTGCGACTGCGCCGTCGGGACAATCAAGAGCCGCGTGAGCCGTGCGAGAAAGCGCCTTGCGGAACTGATGTCGGTCGACGACGCGTCCGAGTTCGGCCCCGACGAGTCGACGCGCAGCGTCCTTGCACGCTGACGCGTCGTGCTGCGCTCGGTTCCCGCTTGAGGAAACGGCTCCGCTCGCGGAGCCGGAGTGCGCGGCTCGGGCGGCTCTACTGCCCCGAGCGACGAGAGGACGCCTTCCTTGCCGCTTTCGATGTCTGCCTCGATCGAGCCGATCAGAGCGACATAGTTGTCATTATGGACAGGATGAGCGGGTCGGACGAGCCCTGAGACGCGGCTTCTGGGAATCCTGAATGTAGATTGGAGCTAATCCCTGCCGGGCACTAAGGGACCCATCGCCAATCGCCGGAGCAGAGGTCCCGCGCCTCGAAGGATCTGGGAGTACGAAAATTCTGGGGAAAAACACTTGAGTCCTGAAGAGCCCTCGTGAGCGTCGTGGGCTGCGCGGTCTCTCGATCTGCATGGCTTTACCTAACGCAGCTTCGTCGAGCCGCAGCGTACACTCGGCTCATGGCAACCCCGGGTCAACTCAAGCGATGTGTTGCGCATTTGTCACTAGCCCGTGCCATGCCTTTTCGCGGCGTGGACACTTTCCGAATTCGGCACTATTGAAGCAATTGGTGAACAGGCCCAGGTTCATCGGGGGAGCCGCATAATCCCGTTGAGCATGGACACTTGACTGGAGCCGGGGCTTGGATCACGTTCAACAGGGAATGCGGCGAGCAGGTAACGGAGACAGCAATGACAATCGGAAAGAGCACTCGTCTAATTCTTGCAGTGGGCCTTATGGGGACACTTCTCACCTCGGCCTCCTATGCAGATACCAACCAGAACCAGAGCCAAGGGGGAACTGCGATCGGCGGCAACGCCGGCAATGGCGGTGATGGCGGCGACGGCGGCACCAGCGTCGGCGTGGGTGTCAGCGTTGGCGTTGGGGTCGGCGGTGATGGCGGTGCCGCCACCGGCGGCAATGGCGGTGCTGGCGGCCCTGGCGGCGACAACCTCGGCCTTGGTATTGGCGGCCCTGGCGCTCCTAGCAACCCCGCCTGCGGCGCCGGTTGCGTCGGCGATGGCGGCGCTGGCGGTGCCGGCAATGCCGACGGTGATGGCGGTGCTGGCGACAGTGCCGTCAACAGCACCGGGTTCTACACTTATTTCGAGTGGGAAAAGCTCAGCGCAGCCGAACAGACTGCCTATGTCGCCGGAGCATTGGATGCCTATGCGGAACACCGCCCGACGCAAGCGAGCCGATATATTCAGTGCATGAGCGAGCGCAGCATCACTGCTGACCAACTTGCGCGAAGCGTCGCCGGTTATGCGTCCAGCAGGCCACGCGAGCAGAATTGGGCGATGGTGAACATCATAGGTCGATACTTGGTTCAACTTTGCTCACCGGACTCAGATTGAGTGGTTCACATGGATGATTTCCTAGAATGGTGTCACGATCAACGGCGAGAGAGCGCCGAAATTCTCGCGAACCTCGGGTTGACCGCAATAGAGCCGGGCGTCTGAATGAGAACGACCGAGAGAACATAATCCGCACCGCCGTAGAAGAGGGGCTTTGTGAGTGCCGAGAGGAAGACGAGCCAGACCAGCTCTTTGCTACAGTGCAGGCGGCGGTCATTCGGCGCGTCCCGGATGCCACAGCGGGGGAAGTATCTCAGGCCATAGAAGCAAGTATGAGAAGTGTCGCGCAGGCTGAAGCGGCGCTCGATATCATTCAAGAGCTTGGGGCCAAGTACCGTGCCAGGGACAGCGACACGGTGGAGGATATTGTCCGCCGCGCTGTGGAAGCCGGCGATCCGCTGGCTGATGTTCTGCTTCAGCCAACTTCACAGTTTGCGACAGGAACTGACGAGACGCGGAATTAGGGAAAGGGGGGCGACGGGCAGGAGGTCGATGGCTCCCGTCGCCCCGTGCGGCGGGTTTTTTGTTTTGGAGCTTGACGCGCCGCGATTTTCGCTCGCGATGCACCAGGCTGGCCATGGTCACTCCGACCAGATCAGCGTCACCTGGCCGTCGGTGAAGCGATATTCTCTGACCCAACGGCCTTCCAG
>CAZMJQ010000420.1:0-2844 GCA_964566475.1 uncultured Propylenella sp.
GGGTGGACGGATCCTCGCGGTCGAGCCGCGGCTCCGCGGGCCGGAGATCGTGTCGCCGCTGGAGGGCGCCGACGAGGGCGCCGCCGCGGCGGAGATCGAATGCAGCGCCGACGAGGTGCGCTTCACCCTCGTCGCGGCGGCAAACCCCAACAACATGACCCCGGCAACGCAGGCCATCGCATTGCACGTCGACCTTTCGTCCGAAGCCGGTATCGAAGCCGAGCTCGACGGACAGAAGGTCAGCGTCCCGGTCGACCGGCTGCTCGAAGGCGCATTGTCCGGCAACCTCGGGCCGATCGACAGTCCCGCGTTCCGCTTTCATCCGCTGCCGCGCCCGCACGAATGGCAGTGGCAGGGAAGCATCCCGCTCGGCCCCGTCTCGGATGGCGAGAGCGTCTATGTCAGGATGCGGCAGGCAAACGGCCAGCATGCCTGGACCTCTCCGCTCTTCTGCCGTTCGGAGGGGCCGTGATGTCTCCTGCGCGGCATGCGACAGCGCCGGAGGCGGAAGAGGCGCCGACTGAAGGCACGGAGCGCATGGGCACAGCGTCTCGCCAGCCGACCATCGACGTACGGACGGTCAGCAAGCGCTTCGGCGATGCGGCCACCGTGCTCGACCGGATCGATCTCAGCGTCGCCGATAACGAGTTCGTGGCGCTGCTCGGACGCAGCGGCTGCGGGAAGACGACGCTCCTCAACATCATCGCCGGGCTGCTGCCGGCGTCCGAAGGCGAGGTGCGGGTCAACGGCAAGATCGTCACGGGACCGGGCGGCGGGAAAGGGATGGTCTTTCAACAGGGCGCGCTCTTCCCGTGGCTGACAGCGCAGCGCAACGTCGAGTTCGCGGCGGTGAATCGCGGCATGACACGCAGGGATGCAGCGCACCGCGCCGAGGAGCTCCTGACGCTCGTCGGCCTCGGCGACGCCCGGCGCAAATACCCCGCCGAGCTTTCCGGCGGAATGCAGCAGCGCGTCGCTATAGCGCGGGCGCTGGCGCTCGACCCGGAAGTGCTCCTGATGGACGAGCCCTTCGGAGCTCTTGACGAGCTGACCCGCAACGAGATGCAGGACGAGCTGCTGCGGGTCTGGGCGGCGCGGCGCAAGACCGTGCTCTTCGTCACGCACTCGATCTGGGAGGCGCTCTTCCTCGCCGACCGCATCGTCGTCATGGCGCCGAGCCCGGGGCGGATCGTGCTCGAGCGGCGCGTGGAGAAGGAGCGGCCGCGCGCCCGGACCGACATCGACCTGCTCACCCTCTACGACGAGATCTGGGGCTCGCTCCAGGGGGACGCCGCATGAGGCACGCGGCTCGCATGCCGGAGCGATGGATGATGCGGCTGGTGCCGGTCATCGTGGTCGCGCTGGTCCTGGCGTTGTGGGAGTGGACGGTCTCCGCAGGAATAGTGCGGACGATCCAGCTCCCGCCGCCTTCGCGCGTCATCGCCAGCTTCTTCGGGCTTCTGCTCGACGGCTTTCCGCGCGGCACGCTGCTGGCGACCCATATCGGCGCGACGCTCTACCGTATCCTGATGGGCTACGCGATAGCGCTTGCGCTCGCCATCCCGCTCGGCCTCGTCATCGGGTCGAGCTGGCTGCTCGATCGGATGTCGGCGCCGGTCGTGGCGTTCTGCCGCTCGGTGGCGACCCTCAGCCTGCTCCCGCTCGCCGTCGTGTGGTTCGGCACGGGCGAGGCGTCGAAGATATTCCTCATCTGGTACGGCTGTTTCTGGGTAATGCTGTCCAACGCGATCGCCGCCATCAAGCAGGTCGATCCGGTCCTGATCCGTGCCGCGCGAACCATGGACACCAGCACGCGCGACATCTTCGCAAAGGTCATCCTCCCGGCATCCGTGCCGCGCCTCGTGTCGGGAGCGCGCGTGGCGCTCGGCGTCGGCTTCATGGTGATCGTCGGGGCGGAGATGATCGGCACGACGCTGGGGCTCGGTGCGCTCATCATGGAGGCGCGCACCTTCTATCGCAGCGACATAACCGTGGTCGGCATGTTCGTGATCGGCGCGTTCGGCCTGCTCCTGTCGGTCGCCCTCTCGCGCGCCGAGATCTGGCTTCTGCCGTGGCAGAAGCATCAGAGAGCCTGATGCCCGCGGCGTCACGATCCGCAGAGCTCCTCGCTGGCTTCGCAGGCGTCGCGGGCCTGCTCCTCATCTGGGAGCTTGCGGCCCGCTTCATCTGGCAGGACCCGCAGACGCTGCCCGCGCCGACGCAGGCGCTCGCGCAGGCCGCGACCGTTCTGACGCCGCAGCGGCTCGCCGAGCATGTCGGGATCAGCCTGTTCCGCATCTTCGCCGGCTTCTCGCTCGCCGCGCTGGCTGGAATCGCGCTCGGCATCCTGTGCGGCTGGTCGCGCTGGGCCGTAGCGGTGGTCCGGCCGTTCATCGAGATATTGCGGCCGATACCGCCGCTTGCCTGGATTCCGATCGCCATCATCTGGTTCGGGCTCGGCGAGGGGAGCAAGATCTTCGTGATCTTTCTCGGCGCCTTCTTTCCGATCTTCACGAGCGCCTGGAACGGCGCGGCCATGGCGCCCAAGGTCCTCTTGAGCGCCGCGGAGACGATGGACGTACGCGGCGCGCGGCTGTTGCTGAGGGTGGTCGTTCCCGCGGCGCTTCCCGACATCGCGACCGGGCTGCGCGTGGGCTTCGGCCTGAGCTTCGGCATCCTCGTGGCGGCGGAGCTCATCGCCGCGCAGAGCGGCATGGGCTATCTCGTCATGCAGTCACGGCAGCTCGGTCAGCTCGGCATCTCGATCTTCGGCATCTTCCTGATCGGGATCGTCGCGCTCGCAGTCGACCACCAGTTCGGCGTCCTGACCCGCAAGACGATCGG
>CAZMJQ010000421.1:0-3061 GCA_964566475.1 uncultured Propylenella sp.
CGGCGTGTGCCGCCGCCCCCTCCAGCATGCGCAGCCTGTCCTCGGGCCGGCCGAAGGCCGGACCCGGCGGCATGGTCCCCCTCCCCCATCTGCGATGGGGGAGGAACCGAGCCTCGCCGCTCCCTCAATCCTCACGTCTACCCCTTCCGCATGAAGGCCTGAAACGCCGCCTGCGCCTCGGCCGATCTCATCCGCTCCGCAAAGAGCGCGGTCTCCTTCTCGATCCGCGCAAGGTTCTCCGTCGGGTCGCCCTTCAGCAATCGCCTCGCCGTCAGCACCGCCTCGCGCGGCAGCCCGGCGAGCGCCTGCGCCGCATCGAGCAGCGCCCCCTCCAGCGTCTCGGGCGAAACGACCGCATTGACGAGCCCCGCCGCCTTCGCTGCTTCCGCATCCATGTCGCGCCCCATGACGAGCAGCTCGAACGCCCGCGCATGCCCCATAAGCCGCGGCCCGATCAGGCTCGATGCCGCCTCCGGCAACAAGCCCAGCGCCGTGAACGGCGCGCGGAGAACCGCGCGCGGCGTCGCCAGCACGTAGTCGCAGTGCATCAGCATCGTCGTGCCGATGCCGACGGCGAGCCCGTCGACGCCCGCCATCATCGGGCGCTCCGATCGTGCAAGCGCCTTGATGAAGCGCACGCCCGCCTCGCCGTGACGGCCCTCCGATGCCGCGCGCATGAAATCGCCGATGTCGTTGCCCGCGGTGAACGTCTCCGGCGCGCCGAGAAAAACCGACACGGCCACCCCGTCGCGCCCGGCCGCGTCGAGCGCCTCCGTCATCGCGTCGTACATGGCGGCGGTGATGGCGTTCTTCTTCTCCGGCCGCGTGAAGCGGATGACCTGCACCGCGCCCTCGCGGCTGATCGAGATGCCCTCGGCCATCGTCACCCCGCCATCGCGGCCGGATCGACCGCCAGCGCGGCTTCCGCGCCTTCGACGATCGCTGCGCGCAACGCCGCGGTCTCCGGCAGCAGCCGCTCCGCTGCGAAGCGCGCCGTCCCGATGCGGACCGCCGCCTGCGGTCCCGCATCGTCCGCGGACGCGAGCGCGCCCTTCGCAAGGTAAGCCCCGCCCGCCGCCAGCCCGAACAGCCTGAGATAGGGCGTCGCCCCTGCCAGCGCCTCCTCGGTCCTGCCGTCGTCTATGAGCGCAAGCAGGTGCTCGCTCGCCGCCTCCATGTCGTCGAGCGCCGCGGCGACGCGGCTCCCCGTCTGCCCGAAGTCCGGCCGGTTCACCGCCCGCGCCCGCTCCGCGACCTCGCGCAGCTCGGCGACGTAGTCCCGCACGACGGCGCCCCCGCCGCGCGGGAGCTTGCGGGTCACCAGATCGATCGCCTGGATGCCGTTGGTGCCTTCGTAGATGGAGGAGATACGCGCGTCGCGCAGCGTCTGCGCCGCGCCGGTCTCCTCAATGTAGCCCATGCCGCCGTGCACCTGCACGCTGCGCGAGGCGACCTCGAACGCGATGTCGGTGGAGAAGGCCTTGGCGACCGGGGTCAGGAGATCGAAGCGCGCCTGCCAGTCGATGCCGTCCGGCCCGTTCTCGCGCGCCGCCATGTCTCCGGCGAACGCGCAGGCATAGCACAGGCTCCGCGCCGCGCCGGTGAGCGCGCGCATCTCCATCAGCATGCGGCGCACATCCGGATGCGCGGCAATCACGCTCATGCCGTCGCCGCCCGCACCCGCCGCACGTCCCTGCCGCCGCTCCAGCGCATAGGCCACGGCCTCCTGCAGCGCGCGCTCCGCCTGCCCCACGCCCTGCACGCCGACCATCAGGCGGGCGTTGTTCATCATCGTGAACATGCAGGCGAGGCCGCGGTTTTCCTCGCCCACCAGCCACGCCACCGCGCCAGGCTCGTCGCCGAACCTGCCGTCGCCGTAGATCATCGTGCAGGTCGGCGAGCCGTGGATGCCGAGCTTGTGCTCCAGGCTGGCGCAGAACAGGTCGTTGCGCGCGCCGGGCGATCCGTCCTCTGCGAGGAGAAACTTCGGCACGAGGAAGAGCGAGATGCCCCTATGACCTGCGGGCGCATCCGGAAGCCGCGCCAGCACCATGTGCACGATGTTGTCGGTGAGGTCGTGCTCGCCGTAGGTGATGAAGATCTTCTGCCCGAACAGCCGGTACGTGCCGTCGCTCTGCCGTTCCGCGCGCGTCGTCAGCGCGCCCACGTCGGAGCCGGCATGCGGCTCCGTCAGGTTCATCGTCGCCGTCCACTCGCCCGACACGAGCCGCGGCAGGTAGCGCGCCTTCAGCTCCTCCGACCCGTGCCGCCACAGCGCCTCGATCGCCCCCGTGGTGAGCAGCGGCCCGACTGCGAAGGACATGCAGGCGCCGTTCCACATCTCCTGCGTGGCCGCCGCGATGCTGAGCGGCAAGGCCTGCCCGCCCGCGGCCTCGGGCGCGGCGATCCCGTTCCACCCGCCCTCGCGCCACGTCCGGTAGACCTCCGGCCATCCCGTCGCGGTCCGCACCGCGCCGTCGGTGAGGCGGGCGCCCTCGCGGTCGCCGACACGGCTGAGCGGCGCCATCTCGTCCGTCGCGAAGCGCCCCGCCTCCGCGAGCACCGCATCGACATCGTCCTCGCCGAGCTCCGGAAACGCGCCGCCTCTCAGCGCGTCGCCGAATCCCGCGACGTGCTTCAGCGCAAACGCGATGTCGGATACCGGCGCACGGTACATGGGCGTCTCCTCGCGCCTTTATGCGCCCTCCCCTCGGCCCCTGTCACCCCGGGCTTGATCCTGGAAGGCCGCCCGCGCACAAAGAGCCGGCCTATCCTTTGTCATCCCGGATGGCGCGCCAGCGCCAGTCCGGGACCCATAACCCCGGCGGTGCGAGTCCCGGATGCCGCGCTGCAATGCTTGTGTCGCAACTTCCGTGGTTATGGGTCCCGGCCCTCGCTTCGCTCGGCCGGGATGACAAACGGAGAGGCCGGGCAACCCGTACCTGCGAGCCTCGCTTGCGCCACCTTGTTGTCACCCAAAGCAATCTCGCGGACGCCGCCGCCGACGCAGCCGATCTCCTGCGCGCCGGCAAGCTCGTGGCGCTGCCGACCGAGACCGTCT
>CAZMJQ010000422.1:0-15431 GCA_964566475.1 uncultured Propylenella sp.
CGGGCATCGCGTCTACAAGAGCTACGATCCGCGCGCCAAGGTGATGCAGCAGACATGCCGCGAGGTGCTGAACGAGCTCGACATCAAGGACCCGCACCTGAAGGTCGCGATGGAGCTGGAGCGCATCGCCCTGGAGGACGAATATTTCGTCGAGCGCAAGCTCTATCCGAACGTCGATTTCTACTCCGGCATCACACTGCGGGCGCTCGGCTTCCCCAACAATATGCTGACCGTGCTGTTTGCGGTGGCGCGCACGGTCGGCTGGGTCGCGCAGTGGAACGAGATGATCGAGGACGAGCAGCGCATCGGTCGGCCGCGGCAGCTCTTCACCGGCAAGACGCTGCGCCACGTGCCGTCGTAATCAGACCTACGCCGAAAAGGATCCGTACTGTTGAAGGACGTTTTCATCTGCGACCCCATCCGCACGCCCGTCGGCCGTTACGCGGGCGCGCTGGCGAAGGTTAGGACCGACGACCTCGCCGCCGTGCCGATTCGCGCGCTCGTCGAACGGAATCCGGCAATCGTGGAGGACATCGACGAGGTGTTCCTCGGCTGCGCCAACCAAGCGGGGGAGGACAACCGCAACGTCGCGCGGATGGCGCTGCTGCTTGCCGGCCTGCCGGAGACGATTCCGGGCAACACGATCAACCGGCTCTGCGCCTCCGGCCTCGACGCGGTAGGCGCGGCGGCGCGCGCGATCCGCGTCGGCGACATCGAGCTGGCGATCGCCGGCGGGGTGGAATCGATGTCGCGCGCGCCGCTCGTCATGGGCAAGGCGGAGCAGGCGTTCCAGCGGTCGGCGGACATCTACGACACGACGATCGGCTGGCGCTTCATAAACCCGCTGATGAAGGCGCAGTACGGCGTCGATTCCATGCCGGAGACGGGCGAGAACGTGGCGCAGGACTTCCAGGTGAGCCGCGCCGACCAGGACGCCTTCGCCCACCGCTCGCAGCAACGCACGGGAGCCGCGCAGCGCCAGGGGCGGCTCGCGGAAGCGATCGTCGCGGTCGAGGCGCCGGGCGACCGGAAGTCCGGGCCCGTTCCCGTCGACACGGACGAGCATCCGCGTCCCGACACGACGCTCGAAGCGCTGGCGAAACTGAGGCCGATCGTGCGCTCCGACGGAACGATCACCGCGGGCAACGCCTCGGGCGTAAACGACGGCGCCGCGGCGATGATCGTGGCGTCGGCGGAGGCCGTGGAGCGCCACGGGCTGACGCCGCTGGCGCGCGTGCTCGGCATGGCTTCGGCCGGCGTGCCGCCGCGCATCATGGGAATCGGGCCCGTGCCCGCCGTGAAGAAGCTGACGGAACGGCTCGGCATCAAGGCCAGCGACTTCGACGTGATCGAGCTCAACGAGGCGTTCGCGAGCCAGGCGCTCGCATGCCTGCGGCAACTCGGCATCCCGGACGACGCCGAGCATGTCAACCCGAACGGCGGTGCGATCGCCATCGGGCATCCGCTCGGCATGTCGGGCGCGCGCATTGCCGGCGCCGCCGTGCGCGAGATGGACCGCCGCGGAGGCCGCTATGCGCTTGCCACGATGTGCGTTGGCGTCGGCCAGGGCGTGGCGATGGCCTTCGAGCGCGCGGCTTAGGCGGCGATGGAGTCGCCGGAGTCCGGCTCCTTGGCGAACTGCCGGGCGCGCTCCAGCGTGAGCGCCCAGGTGGGCGTCGATTCCATGCGCCATTCGGCGGGCTGCTGTTCGCGGACCGGCTCAAGATAGCCGAGATAAGCGGCGAGGACGAGCGCATCCTCGCGCTTCACGTCCACGCGGCAGTGCCTGACCAGCTCGGCGAGCCGCCTCCCTCTCTCGCCCTTGCTCAGCCCAGCCTCGGCCAGGATGCGCGGGTAGGTCCGGTCCTTGAAGAAGAGGGCCCGCGCGCTTGCATCGAGAAGGGCGGCTTCGTCTTTCGTGATGGCCTTCAGCTTCCCGAACCGCTCGATGGTGGCCTCGACGTTCACAAGCGCTTCGGTGAGCGGGTAGTAGCCAAGCTCCTCGGGCGCATGCAGCTGCGCGACGGCGGCATCGTCGGCGAGCTCGCCGGAGCGGTATCGCTCGAACACGTGCCCGACGCCGATCATCCCGAAGTCGGCGCACTCCGCCGCCCGCAACGCGCCCATGCTCGCCGCGCCGAACACCTGCACGCCCTGTTCAAGTGCATAAAGGATCTCCTTGTGCCAGACGGCGGCGACATCCTCGTAGCGGCCGTCGATCAGACCGATGACGGTCGCGCCCTCAACGACGGCGCGGGCAATGTCGCCCTGGCCGGCGGGGCCGCGGCAATCGAGCCCGGCGGAAGTCTCTCCGCTGGCGGTCGACCATCCGGTTCCGTGGAGGCTCGGGCCGGCGAAGAGGATCTTCATTGCATGCCTGCCATCATGGCGAGGGCGCGGCGCCCGAAGCGCTGGCGGCGTTGGCCAGCGGGGTTCTCAAGCTCCGGGACCAGCACCTTGGCGACGGAGAAGCCCTCCTCGACCGCAAGCGGGACGACGATCACCGAGCGGATGCCGGTCTCGCTCAACCGCGCCAGAATGAACTGGAGATTGTCCATCGCATCGCGCGCCTCGCCGATCCCAGCTAGCGGCCGGGCCGCGGGTGCGGCCCTGGCGTACTGGGTCAGGTCCGCCCTGATCTCGGTCCGGTAGAGGTTCGGATCGAAGTCGTCGCGCGCCCCCGTGATGCTGGTGACGCGGGTCTGCGCGGCTTCGGTGATCGCCCGGATCGCCGCCCGCGCCGACGAGGGATGGCAGCCCATGCCGCTCGACAGATCGAAATGCTTCCAGTGCTTCTCGTGCCCGTCGGGCTTGGGCGCGATGATCGCGAAGAAGACGGGCACGCCCACGTCGCTGGTCATGTCGAAGAGGCGGAGCCGGAACCCGGCCCGGTCGACCTGGTCGGAAAGCGCGTCGACCGCGCTGTCTTCGAGCGAGGTCGGGTCGATGCAGCAATCGAAGACGTCCTTGTCGGAGCGGAGCAGCCACAGCACGCTCGCATCGCGCTCCACGCGCTCGCAAAGGCCATGCACGACCGCTTCGAGGAGGATGTTGCCGGAAGCGAGACCGTCGCTCGACTGCCAGAAGCGCGTCCTGCCGCCTGCCTTGCCGGCCGGGTTGAGGGAGACCGCATCGGCGGGCACCCACACCGTATGGTTCTGCAGAAGGTCGTAGCCCTCGGTCCACTCGACGTCTTCCCTCTCGGAGAGGACGCGCTCGCCGCGGGCGACGAGGCTGTTGAGGAGGGTCGCCTTGCGGCCCTCCGCCGTGAGGTCGCGCAAGGTGCACGAACGCGTGGGAACGGGGCACGCCTCGGCGGTCGCGATCTCGGCCGCCTCCATGATCGCGGAAGCCTGTGCGGCGGGCACGCTAAGGCCCTTGCCCTGGCTGACGGCCAGGGTCTTGGAATTGGGGCGGACCGCCATCCATACCGGGATGCCGACACAGTCGAGGCCGGTGACATCCGCGAGCCGCGTGATCCCGAAGCGGGGAAAGCTCCGGCGCATCCGGGCGACGGTCTCCGACGCCGGATCGAAGCGGTCCGAGTATGGCTCGGACGCACCGCGGGCGCGCAGCAGGCTCGCTTCAGTGTTGAGACGGTCGACGAGTTGCGCGGGTTGCATCAGGCTTCAGGTTCCGCTTCCGGCCCGGATTCAGGCAAACATTCAGGCAAAGCTTCGCCGTTCGGTACGGCCGATGCTCTCGGCCGTACCGTTGGTTCAGGTGCGCGGAGCCGAGGTCGAGCCCTTAGCCCCGCGCCGTCATGTCGGGGTTGCTAGGTGCTCGGATACATCAGGTGGCCGGGAGCGGCGGGGCGCGACTTGGCGACGACTGCGAAGTCGAGGCCCTTCACACCCGAGTCGCCCGCAACCGTGGTCGAGTCAGCCCGCTCCACAGTTCCGGCCTCCAGGTCAGCAACCCACAGCGCCTCGTCGTCCTTGAGGCGGAACATCACAATATTCTCCATACTTCTCTCCTTCTCTCTCACTCTTGCCGAGCTCTTCACTTGGCCTGCTCACTGAAATCCCGCTTCCCGTAAGCCGTGCTCGTAGTGCTTCGCGTAGGTCGGGTCGCGGAAGGGTATATGTGAGAGCAGGCCTCCCACGCTGAAGTCGGGATGGATATCCCGGGTCTTGCGGACAAATTCGCGGGCTCTGTCCCGTTCTCCCAGCATCGCCCATGATGCTGCGAGCAGGCGGTAGACCGCGCTCTGGTCGCGCATGCGCGACAGGCACTCGACGGCGTCGCGGTAGCGGTGCAGCTGATAGTTCGCGCCCCCCGCGGCCCACCAATAGGTGTCCGGGCAGAGAGGGTTCATCTCGATCGCCTGGGTCAGTTTGCGAAGCGCGGCGCCGGCCTCGCCCGCGTGCAGAAGGGCGTCCGAATAGTCCATCAGCAGGTCTGCGAATTGCGGGTTCCGCTCCTCGGCGGAAGAAAGGGCCGCCAGGCTTTCGTCGAACCGCCCGGCGTAGAGGTTGCACACGCCAAGCTCGCGGTAGCCCCGCGCGTCGTCGGGGTCCGTCTCGACGGCCTCGCCCGCAAGTCGCTGGGCCTCATCCAGCAGGTCGGGCTCCCCGCGCGCCATCAGCAGCCATTCGAGCTGATAGGTCCGCGCCAGCCCGGAGATGGCTGGAACGAAATCCCGGCAGCTCCTGACGGCCTGCCTGAAGGCGCGGCGCGCCCGCCGGACGTTCGGAAGGTCGAGGCCGCGCACACGTCTCTGGCCGAGCAGGAACAGGTGGTAGGCCGTCGGCTCCTGCTCCGTGTCGTAGCGTGACATCTCCGAATGCTCGACCTTGTCGACGAGCGTCGACAGGAGCCGGCCCGACAAGCGGCGGTAGTGGCTCGCCACCTGCTCGGGGCTCATCAGGTACTGATCGACCCAGACGATCTCGCGCGAATGCGCATCGATGAGGCGCACCGAGAGGTACTGCTCGTTGCCGCGGCTCTGGATATTCGTCTCGACCGAATAGTCGATCCCGAGGGCCCGCAACTGGGTTTTCTTGCTGCCCGGGGCGAGCTGCCACGCCGTGTGCGGGGCCACCACCGACATGGCCTTGAAGCGGCAAAGGCCGATCGTGATGTCCTCGACCAGGGATGCCGCGAGCTGATGGTGGTAGTCCGGCGCCCCCGCGGACTGCGGCGGCAGAAGCGTTATGCGCGGCGTCCCGGATCGTCTTGAGATCGGCGCCGGGGACATCGCCTCGCGGATGTTGTCCTCCGCGTCCTTGCGGTGCGGCGTGGCCGGCATCGAAGCGGCCACGGGCGTGACGGGCTGCGGAAGGGCGCCGCCTATCTCCGGGAGCAGGGACTGGTAGAGCGCCGCGGTGGCCTCGCCCGGCTCGACGCCGAGATCCTGCCAGAGTCGCTGCTTCAGATTGTGGAAGGCTTCGTGCACGCGAGCGGGCTCGCCCCTCTCGGCGAACAGGCGCATCAGCGTGCGATGCCCGGTCTCGTTGTAGGGATCGACCTCGATCAGCCGGCGCGCCGCCACACGCTGCGACATGGGGTCGGCATCGGCGCCGGCGGTTTCAAGCCGCGACGCCACGGAGCCGATGAAGGCGTCGCGAAGCGTCTCCCGCTGCACCTGCAGCCATTCGCGCGGCTCCGTGTCCTCCCACTCGAGCCCCTCCAGGAGGTCGCCGCAATAGAGATCGCACAGCGCAGCGAGATCCGCCGGCGACCTCTCAGAGACAAGCCGCAGGAACTCGACGAGGTCGATGCTGACGGAGGACGTCGCCAGCTCGACGTGGTCGCGCCGGCTTCTCACGATCTCGAAGCCGTATTTCTCCTGGCGTTCCAGTATGCGCGACAGGAACTTCCGCAGATTCGTCGCCGCGGCCTTCGAATCGGATGTCTCCCAGAGGAACTGTCGAAGCGAGGCACGGGCGACGGGACCGCCTCTTCCGCCCAGGACCAGATACGCGACAAGCGCGTACGTCTTGGCCGGGACCGGGATCAGCCCGCCATTCTCGTCCAGCAGCCGAGGTGGGCCAAAAAGGGCTAGCCGGCACACCATTCAGACTCGATCCCCTTATTGTAGGTTGTGGTCAGGCCCCTGGGGAATACGCGGCGAACCGACATCCAAGCATCCCGCCAATTCCCGATCGGAACATTTCCAACTTTTACGATAGTGTTGCGTTAACGAAGTGTAAATTCGAACGTTCCCGCACCAGATTCACGCTTGTCACGCTCGTGCCACGCTTCTGCGAGTCCTGACACGCTCGTGACACGCACGGCGGCGTCATATGGCGCGACTCGCGCAGCGACGACGCTCATGGAACGACATTATACGATTCTCCTGGACCGGGGAGGCCGGTTCCCTGCTCGCAAGCATCTGTGCAGCTCCGAATTCGAGCAGCCGCTCGCCATGGCCTCGCGGCTCATGGCGGAGCCTCCCAAGCCGGCAATCCACCGCGAACGGTTGACCGCGCAGGAGCTCGAGGAGCTCGCGCAGGAGCCCGAGTTCGTGGCAGCGGCCGAGATCATGAAGACGCGGCTGCTCTCGCCCGTGCCGGAGGCGAGCGAGCCTACGGGCAGCCTGGTCGTCGCCAACGGCCGCCGGCGCCATGCGTGGGGCGTCGGCGCGGTCGGCGCGGACGAATCGAAATTCACGGGGGCCGACGTCATCGTCGGTATGCTCGACACGGGAATCGACGCCAGGCACCCCGCCTTCGAAGGATGCGACCTGATCGAGAAGGACTTCACCGGCAGCGGCAACGGCGACGTCACCGGGCACGGCACGCACTGCGCCGGGATCGTCTTCGGCCGCAACGTGGACGGGCTTCGGATCGGCGTGGCTCCCGGGGTCCGGCGAGCGCTGATCGGGAAGATCATCGGACCGAGGGGCGGCGATTCCGACATGATGATCCGCGGCGTGTGCTGGGCGCACGAGCTGGGCGCGCGCGTGATCTCGATGTCGGTGGGCCTCGATTTCGCGGCGACGGAACAGGAGCGCATCGCGGAGGGCTGGCCGCGCCATCTCACCACCGCGGTGACGCTGGAGGCCTACCGCGCGAACCTGCGGCTGCTCGAACGGATGCTGCAGATGCTGCGCATGCAGGAGCCCTGCACGGGCGGGGCGGTCATGGTGGCCGCCGCGGGCAACGACAGCAGGCGCGGCGCGGACGGCGAGTACATCATGTCCGCGTCCCCGCCCGCCGGATCGGACAGGATCATTTCCGTCGGGTCCATCGATCCCGACGCGAGCGCCGGCGGCTACCGCATCTCGGGCTTCTCGAACAGCGGCGTGGAGGTCGTCGCCCCCGGACGGGGGATACTCTCGGCGCGGGCGGGCGGCGGCATCGCGGTGCTGAGCGGGACAAGCGTGGCCGCGCCGCATGTCGCGGGGGTCGCCGCCTTGTGGTGGCAGGCGGTCCGCCAATCGGACCTGCCTGCGAACGCGACCCTGGTGCGCGGCAAGCTGATCGAGAGCGCGCAGGGCAAGGGCTTCTCCCGGGCGGTCTATCCGGCCGAACGGGGCGCCGGGCGCGTCGTGGCTCCGCTGGACGGGATGGCAATCGCCGCGCGCAGGCCGGCAACCCGGGACTACTGGAGCGAGCGGCCCGTTGTCGAAGAACTGGCTTTCAGCCTGGAGGGGGCGAGCGCCGCGGCGGCGTCGGCGCCGATCACGGTGGGCGGGGGGGCGTCGGGAACCGGATGGTTACCGCCGAGACGCGGGGTTTGCTGAGGGGTTGTCACGCTTGCGACACGCTGGACGGAGTTGAATGGAAGCGCAGTCGACGTGCCAAACAGGACGATCCCGGAGGAACGAGTTTGAGTGAATCCATACATCCGGGCCAATTGCGGCTCCTCGATGAAGTACGCGCGAAGATCTTCTATCTCGCGAACGATGTTGAACCCGCAAGCCCGCCCGCGGCGATTCTCCTCAGGGCCGTCGCGGAGGCCATCGAGGCATCGGAAGGGGAGTCCGCCAAGGCATCGGAAGCGGCCGAGGCCATCAATGCGAGTGCCGCGATCAAGGGCCTGACCGCATCCCTGTCATATGCGCGGGCAAACGAGTTCCGCTCGCCGACGCTTCGTGTTCCCGCAGGCGTGCCGCCGCTGCGCAAGATCGCCGGCGCGCCCGAGAATACCGGGCAGAAGCGCTGAGAGATCAGGGCGGCGCCAGCTTCAGCCGCTAGGGAAGTCTGCCGAGGCGCTCCGTCAAGAGCCGGAAGAATCCTTCATCGTCGATCGAGCGGATGAAGTGGGCGTTCGGCGGCCTGTCGGTGATCCGCCAGTAGTCGGCGACCGTCATCCCGGTGGTGAGCCTGCCCTCGGTCTCGACCGAGACGTTGATGCGGCGGCCGCGGAAAAGGTCCGGCCGCAGCAGGTAGGCAATCACGCACGGATCGTGCAGCGGCCCGCCCCGCGATCCGTATTTCTCCATGTCGAACTTCTCGGAGAACGACAGCATGGCCGCCACCGCCGCGCCGGAGGCGTTTCCGAGCGCGGCGATCCGGTCGAGGCGCTCGGGAGTCGTCAGCGCGCGGTGGGTCACGTCGAGCGGGTGCATCGTGATCGGTACGCCGCTCTGCAGCACGATGTCGGCCGCTTCCGGGTCTACGTAGATGTTGAACTCGGCTGTCGGCGTGATGTTGCCCACCTCGAAATAGGCGCCGCCCATCATGACGATCTCGCCGATGCGCGCTGCGATGTCGGGCGCCTTCCTGAGCGCCGTCGCGACGTTGGTCAGCGGGCCGAGCATGCAAAGGGCGATCGCGCCCGGCTCTTCGTTCCGCAAGGTCTCGATGAGGAAATCGACGCCGTGCATCTGGCGGGGCCGGATGGATGGATCGGGCAGCTCCGGCCCGTCAAGACCGCTCGGCCCGTGAACGTGCTCCGCCGTCACGAGCATCTCCCGGCCGATGGGCCGCTCGCATCCGGCGTGGAGCGGGACGTCCTGCCGGCCCGCCAGCTCCAGGACCTTGGCGGCGTTGACCGTTGTCTTCGCCAGGGGAACGTTGCCGGCGACGGTCACGACCGCCGCGACCTCGATCTCCTCGGGCGAGGCGAGGGCCAGCAGCATGGCGACCGCGTCGTCCTGGCCGGGATCCGTGTCGATGATTATTTTTCGCGGCATGGCCGACAGTTGCTTCACGCTAGAGCCGAGCCCCGGATAGCACGACGCGGCGGTCCGGCCAGCCGGAATCCGCGCGGGCTGCCCCGGCTTCCTTGCCGCCACGCGGCGATGCGCATATCGAGAATGCGGGGGAGGATGGTCGGCAGATGACGCGGGAGCCAGTCACGCTGTTTCGACACGCGCGGCTCCTCACCGCCGATCCGCGGCGGCCCGACATTGGGCTCGTCGAGAACGGCGCGGTTGCCGTGAGCGAGGGCCGGATCGTCTATGCCGGCGCGGAATCCGGCCTGCCGGCCACGCTCGCCGCGGCGGGGGAGGAAACCGACTGCGAAGGCCGGCTCGTGACGCCCGGCCTCATCGACTGTCATACGCATCTCGTCCACGCGGGCGACCGCTCGGCGGAGTGGGAGATGCGCCTCAAGGGCGCGAGCTATGCGGAGATAGCCGAGGCCGGCGGCGGCATCGTTTCGACGGTCAAGGCGACGCGCGCCGCGAGCGAGGATGAGCTGGTCGCCTCGGCGCTGCCGCGCCTCGATGCGCTGATGGCCGAGGGCGTCACCACGATCGAGATCAAGTCCGGCTACGGCCTCGATCCGGAGAACGAAGCGAAGATGCTGCGCGCGGCCACGCGGCTCGGGACGGAGCGCGATGTCGGGATCGTCCGCACGTTCCTTGGCGCGCATGCGCTGCCGCCCGAGATGCGCGGCGACAAGGACGGTTACATCGAGCAGGTCTGCAATGTGCAGCTTCCGCTCGTCGCCGGCGAAGGGCTTGCCGACGCGGTCGACGGGTTCTGCGAGACGATCGCCTTCTCGCCGGAACAGATCGGCAGGGTCTTCGATGCGGCGCGGACGCACGGGCTGCCGGCCAAACTGCATGCCGAGCAGCTCTCCAATCTGGGCGGCGCCCGGCTCGCGGCGAGCCACGGCGCACTCTCGGCCGATCATCTGGAATATCTCGACGCCGAGGGCGTGGCTGCCATGCGCGCGCACAAAACGGTGGCGGTGCTTCTCCCGGGCGCATTCTACGTCCTGAAGGAGACGCAGAAGCCGCCGGTGGCCGCGCTACGCGAGGCCGGCGTGCCGATGGCGGTCGCCTCGGACTGCAATCCGGGCTCCTCGCCGCTCACGTCGCTTCTGATGGCGATGAACATGGCCGCGACGCTTTTCGGGCTCAGCGTGGAGGAATGCCTGCTCGGCGTGACGCGCAACGCCGCGCAGGCGCGTGGTCTGGGCGGCGAGATCGGCGCGCTCGAGGTCGGCATGCGCTGCGATCTCGCGATATGGGACGTCGAACAGCCCGCCGAGCTCGTCTATCGCATGGGGCTCAATCCGCTATGGCGCCGGGTAAGGGGAGGGCGATGAGCGAAGTCCAGCTTCTGAGGCCCGGCGCCGCCAGTCTCTCCGAGCTTGAGCGCATCTATCGGGGCACGCACGAGCCGAAGCTCGATGCCGGCTGCCGCGCGGCGGTGGAGGCGGCTGCCGCGATCGTGGAGCGCGCCGCGCAAGGGAGCGCGCCGGTCTACGGCGTGAACACCGGCTTCGGCAAGCTCGCGTCGCAGCGGATCGCGGCCGAGGACACGCTGCGGCTTCAGCGCAATCTCGTCCTCTCGCACTGCTGCGGCGTCGGTGCGCCGCTTTCCGTTCCGGTCGTGCGGCTGATGATGGCGCTGAAGCTCCTGTCGCTGGGCCGCGGCGCGTCGGGCATCGCGTGGCGGACGATGGAGCTGATCCAGGCGATGCTCGACGCCGGCGTTACGCCGCTCGTGCCCGGGCAGGGGTCGGTCGGCGCGTCGGGCGACCTCGCGCCGCTGGCGCATATGAGCGCGGCGCTGATCGGGGAGGGCGAAGCGTGGCTCGGCGGCGAGCGCATGCCGGCGGCGCGCGCGCTCGCCGCCGCGGGGCTCCGGCCCATCGCGCTTGGCCCGAAGGAGGGCCTTGCCCTGATCAACGGCACGCAATGCTCGACGGCGCTGGCGCTTGCGGCGCTCTTCGAGACGTGGCGCCTCGCGCAGGCGTCGCTCGCCACGGGCGCGCTCTCCACCGATGCGGCGATGGGTTCCGCCGCGCCGTTCCGGCCGGAGATCCATCGCCTGCGCGGACTTGCCGGGCAGATCGAAGCGGCCAAGACGCTCCATGCCCTGATCGAAGGCTCGGCCATCCGCGAGTCGCACCGCGAGGGCGACGAGCGCGTGCAGGACCCGTACTGCCTGCGCTGCCAGCCACAGGTCGCCGGCGCCTGCTTCGACCTGTTGAGGCAGGTTGCCGCGACGCTCGTCGTGGAAGCGAACGCCGTTACCGACAATCCCCTCGTCTTCGTCGAGGACGGGTCCATTGTTTCGGGCGGAAATTTTCACGCGGAGCCGGTGGCATTCGCTGCCGACCAGATCGCGCTCGCCATCGCCGAGCTCGGCGCCATCGCGCAGCGTCGCGTCGCCATGCTCGTCAACCCGGCGCTCTCCTTTGGCCTCCCGGCTTTCCTCTCGCCGGACCCCGGCGTGAACTCCGGGTTCATGATGGCGGAGGTGACCGCTGCGGCCCTGATGGCGGAGAACAAGCAGCGCGCCACGCCGTGCTCCACCGACTCCACACCAACCAGCGCCGACCAGGAGGACCACGTCTCCATGGCCACGCACGCGGCGCGAAGGCTGGCGGAGATGAACGACAACCTTGCGAACATCCTCGGGATCGAGCTGCTGATCGCGGCGCAGGGCGTCGAGCTGCGCGCGCCGCTGACGACCAGCGCGCCGCTGCGGGCGGTGGTCGCGGCGCTGAGGGCGCGCGTGCCGGCGCTGGAGCAGGACCGCTACCTTGCGCCCGACATCGAGACGGCGACGGAGCTTGCCCGCTCGGGTGCCGTTATCGATGCCGCGGGCGCCGACTTGTTCCCCGTCTTGGACAGTGCGTCATGAGCGGCTTCGTCAGTGCTCACGTCGGGGATTCGCCGCTCATCCTGTCCTTTCCGCATACCGGGACCGACATTCCGCCCGACATTGAAGATGGGCTTGTCGATGCCGACCTTGCTCGTCAGGACACGGACTGGTGGGTCGACCGGCTCTACGAGCCTCTTGTGGAATCGCTCAAGGCGGGCACGGTACGGACGTCGATGTCCCGGACGGTCATCGACCCGAACCGCGATCCGTCCGGCGCCTCGCTTTATCCGGGCCAGAACACGACCGGCCTCTGTACGACGATGACTTTCGACGGCGTGCCGCTTTACCGGCTGGGATGCGAGCCGGACGAAAAGGAGATCGCGCGCCGCCGCGATCTCTACTACCGACCTTACCACGCGGCGTTGGCGAACTTGATTGCCGCGACGCGGGAGCGCCATGGATGGTGTGTTCTCTACGATTGCCACTCGATCCGTTCCGTTGTGCCGCGGCTCTTCGACGGTGAGCTGCCCGTCTTCAACCTCGGAACGAACTCAAGCGCGTCCTGCGCACCGTCGATTCGGGAGGTCGCGTGGGAGCTCGCGTCATCGTCTCCTTATTCGGCGGTCATCGACGGGCGTTTCAAGGGCGGCTGGATCACCCGCCATTTCGGCAAGCCGGCGGAGCATGTTCACGCCATACAGATGGAGCTGGCGCAGCGCGCCTACCTTGAAGAGGAGGGGCCGCCCTGGAGCTTTCATGAGCGCAAGGCGAAGCGCCTGCGCCGTTGGCTTCGCGATGTCATCGACGTGATATGCGACGAGGCGCGAGAGCTTGAGGAGGGGCTGTGAAAGCCAGTGTCGGCTGAATCCTTGTCCCGTTCGGACCGTCCCTGAGTTGCGCACCCCTGATTGAAAGGCGGAAGGCGGAATGCTACATGTGACCACATGTAGTCACAGGAGCCGACATGAAGACGATGCAGCTGCGGGACGCCAAAGCGAGGCTGTCTGAACTTGTGAAGGCAGCGGAACATGGCGAGACGACTATTGTGACGAGGCACGGCAAGCCCGTTGCGAGGGTTGCGCCCCTCGCGGAGCAATCAGCCGCCGAGGGCAAGCCAACCTTTGCGGAGCTACTGCTGTCGATTCCGCATGAGATACCATTCGAGCGGGATCAGACTCCGCCGCGTGAAGTCGAATTTTGAAGGGCTATCTGCTCGACACGAACGTGCTTTCCGCCTTGGCTCCCGGCAAAGCAGACAAGCCTCCCGTCGATCAGTCGCTTGTGTCCTGGCTCAAAGCGCACGCCGACGTGCTGTTCATCTCCGGCATCACGGTGATCGAAATCGAGGCTGGTCTTCTGAAGTTGGGCCGCGCCGCGCCAGGACGTCGGCACGACGAGCTCTCCAACTGGTTCGCCAATCTTCTTGTGCAGTACGCAGATCGTGTTCTTCCCCTCGATCTGCGGGTGGCACGAATCGCCAGCGTCATAACCGACAGAAGCAAGGCCGGCGGACACTATCCCGGTCTCCCTGATGTGGCGATTGCCGCTACTGCTGTCGGACACGACCTGACCGTCTTGACCAGGAACCTACGGCATTTTCGCCCGCTCGGTGTGCGGTCAGCGGATCCGTTCGTAAAGCTCCCCGGCTCGCCGTGACGACCCGCATCGACAACGCCCGCGTCATCCGCGCGCCGCGCGGCCTGGACATCTCCGCCAGGAGCTGGCTCACCGAGGCGCCGCTGCGCATGCTCATGAACAATCTCGATCCGGAGGTCGCCGAGCGTCCGGGCGAGCTTGTCGTCTACGGCGGGATCGGGCGTGCCGCGCGCGACTGGGAGAGTTTCGATCGGATGGTGGCGGCGCTGAAGCGGCTGGAGGGCGACGAGACGCTTCTCGTGCAGTCCGGCAAGCCGGTCGGCGTCTTCCGCACGCATGCCGATGCGCCGCGCGTGCTGATCGCCAACTCCAACCTGGTGCCGCACTGGGCGACGTGGGACCACTTCCACGAACTCGATCGCAAGGGCCTCATGATGTACGGCCAGATGACCGCCGGCTCGTGGATATACATCGGCAGCCAGGGCATCGTGCAGGGCACCTACGAGACGTTCGTGGAGGTCGGGCGGCGGCACTACCGGGGCGACCTGTCGGGGCGCTGGATCCTGACCGCGGGGCTCGGGGGCATGGGCGGGGCGCAGCCGCTCGCGGCGACGATGGCCGGCGCCTCCATGCTGGCGGTGGAATGCCAGCCGAGCCGCATCGAGATGCGGCTGAAGACGGGCTACCTCGACACGCAGGCGAGCAAGCTCGACGAGGCGCTCACGATGATCGAGCGGTCCTGCAAGGAGAAAAGGCCGCTGTCCGTGGGGCTCCTCGGCAACGCCGCCGAGATCTTCCCCGAGCTGGTGCGCCGCGGCGTGAGGCCCGACGCCGTCACCGACCAGACCTCCGCCCACGATCCGGTCAACGGCTACCTGCCGAAAGGCTGGACGCTGGCCGAGTGGGAGAAGCGTCGCGAGAGCGACCCGAAGGCGGTGGCGAAGGCGGCGAAGCGCTCCATGGCGGCGCATGTGCGCGCCATGCTCGACTTCCATCATGCGGGCGTGCCGACGCTCGATTACGGCAACAACATCCGCCAGATGGCGATGGAGGAGGGGGTCGCCGACGCGTTCGACTTCCCCGGCTTCGTGCCGGCCTATATCCGGCCGCTCTTCTGCCGCGGCGTCGGGCCGTTCCGCTGGGCGGCGCTTTCCGGCGACCCGGAGGACATCTACCGCACCGACGCGAAGGTGAAGGAGCTGATGCCGGACGATCCGCACCTGCACAACTGGCTCGACATGGCGAAGAGCCGCATCCGCTTTCAGGGCCTGCCGGCGCGCATTTGCTGGGTCGGGCTCGGCGACAGGCACAGGCTGGGCCTCGCCTTCAACGAGATGGTGGCGCGCGGCGAGCTTTCCGCGCCCATCGTGATCGGCCGCGACCATCTCGATTCCGGCTCGGTGGCCTCGCCCAACCGCGAGACGGAGGCGATGCTCGACGGCTCCGACGCCGTCTCGGACTGGCCGCTCCTCAATGCGCTTCTGAACTGCGCCTCCGGCGCCACCTGGGTCTCCATCCATCACGGCGGCGGCGTGGGCATCGGCTTCTCGCAGCATGCCGGGATGGTCGTGGTCTGCGACGGCACGCCCGAGGCGGCGCGGCGCATCGAGCGTGTGCTGTGGAACGACCCGGCGTCGGGCGTCATGCGCCACGCCGACGCAGGGTATGACATCGCGCTCGACTGCGCGCGGGAGCACGGCCTCGATCTGCCGGGGATAATGCGAAACTGATGCAGATGAGGGCGATGACGAATTGGCCGCCGGTTGCCGCGCGTTGCCTGCGGCCCAGAGGAAGCCCTCATCCTGAGGTGCGAGCGCAGCGAGCCTCGAAGGACGAGGGCGATGGCACGGCGGTGCCTTGGGTGGTTTGCATGGAAAG
>CAZMJQ010000423.1:0-16525 GCA_964566475.1 uncultured Propylenella sp.
TACTTTCGTGGCGCGACTGGTCGGGCTCGACGGGAAGAAGCTCGACCGGCTCTCCATCGGCAGCGGCGACGACGCGGGCGCCGCCAGGCGGCGGCTGGAAAGCTCCGTCTTCACCGTCACGTCGGTGGAATCGAAGCCGCAGCGCCGCCATCCGCAACCGCCCTTCATCACCTCGACGCTACAGCAGGAGGCGCAGCGCAAGCTCGGCTTCGACGCCGGGCACACCATGCGCATCGCGCAGCGCCTCTACGAAGGCGTGGACATCGGCGGCGAGACGGCCGGCCTCATCACCTACATGCGCACCGACGGCGTCGACCTCGCGCCGGAAGCGCTGACCGGCGCGCGGCGGGTGATCGAGCGCGAGTACGGCGCGCGCTACCTGCCGGATTCGCCGCGCCGCTATCACTCGAAGGCGCGCAACGCGCAGGAGGCGCACGAGGCGATCCGGCCGACCGACCTTTCGCGGCTGCCCGGCGACGTGGCCCCCTTCCTAGACCGCGACCAGGCGCGGCTCTACGAGCTGATCTGGAAGCGCACCATCGCCTGCCAAATGGAGTCGGCCGAGCTGGAGCGTACGACCATCGACATCGCGGCGAAGAGCCCGAAAGGGGAAGCGGCGCTTCGCGCGACCGGCAGCGTCATCCGCTTCGAGGGCTTCCTCACGCTCTACCAGGAGGGGCGCGACGACGAGGAGGACGAGGAAGGCGGGCGACTTCCGGCCATGTCGTCGGGCGAGGCGCTGAAGCGCGAGAAGGTGGAGGCCAACCAGCACTTCACCGAGCCGCCGCCGCGCTACACGGAGGCGTCGCTGATCCGCAAGATGGAGGAGCTCGGCATCGGCCGGCCGTCCACCTACGCGCAGACCATGGAGACGCTGAGGAAGCGCGACTACGTGCGGATGGAGAAGAAGCGCCTCATGCCGGAGGACAAGGGACGCATCGTCACCGCGTTCCTGGAGGATTTCTTCCGCCGCTACGTCGAGTACGACTTCACCGCCGACCTGGAGGAGAAGCTCGACCGCATCTCGGCGGGCGAGCTGTCGTGGAAGAAGGTGCTGGAGGATTTCTGGCGCGACTTCACCGCGAACGTCGAGCAGACGAGCGAAATCAGCCGCTCGCAGGTCATCGACGCGCTGAATGTCCTGCTCGCCGACCACCTGTTCCCGCCGCGCGCCGATGGCGGCGACCCGCGCACCTGTCCGGCCTGCGAGAACGGCAAGCTGTCGCTGAAGCTCGGCCGCTACGGCGCCTTCGTCGGCTGCTCGAACTATCCCGAGTGCCGCTACACGCGGCAGCTCGGCGCGAACGGCGAGGAAGGCGCGACCGCGGCCGCCGCTTCGGCGTCGCCGGAAGGGGTCGAGCTCGGCGCGGACCCCGAGACGGGCCTCATGGTGACGCTGCGCTCCGGCCGCTTCGGGCCGTACGTGCAGCTCGGTGAAGGCGAGAAGGGCGAGAAGCCGAAGCGCGCCGGCATCCCGAAAGACTGGGCGGTCGACGACGTCGATCTCGAAGCGGCGCTGAAGCTGCTCTCCCTGCCGCGCGAGATCGGCAGCCATCCTGAGACCGGCAAGCCGATCACGGCGGGCCTCGGGCGCTACGGCCCGTTCGTCTCGCACGACGGGAAGTACGCCAACCTCGACGGCGTGGACGAGGTGTTCACCGTCGGGCCGAACCGCGCGATCTCGCTGCTGGCGGAGAAGAAGAGCGGCCGCGGCCGCTCCACCCCGGCCGCCATCAAAGAGCTGGGCGAGCATCCGAGCGAGGGCGGGCCGATGATTGTGCGGTCCGGACGCTACGGACCCTACGTGAGCCACGGCAAGGTGAACGCGACGCTGCCGCGCGCGATGAAGCCGGAAGAGGTGACGGCCGAGCAGGCGGTCGCGCTGCTGGCGGAGAAAGCGGCGAAGGGACCGTCAAAGAACAAGCCCGCTTCGGGCGGCAAGCGGAAATCGTCGCGCGGCAAGGCCGCCGCGGACGCACCGGTGGAAATGGACTGAGTTGGCGCCGAAGACCAAGCGAAAGAAACAGGCGCCCGCACTTCCGAGCCGGCAGGCGATCCTCGACTTCATCGCCGAATCGCCAGGCAAGGCCGGAAAGCGCGAGATCGCGCGCGCCTTCGGCGTCACCGGCGCAGACCGCATCGAGCTGAAACGCATCCTGCGCGACCTGGCGGACGAAGGCCTGATCGAAGGCCGCCGCAAGCGCATCCGCCGGCCGGGCGACCTGCCCTCCGTCACCGTTCTTACGGTGGAAGGGATCGACGACCAGGGCGAGCCGATCGGCGTCCCCGTCGAGTGGGACCAGGAGTGGGGCCCCTCCCCCCGCATTGTCATCGCGCCCGACGCCAGGGGGCGGCGCGGAGCGGGCCGCACGCCCGGCCTCGGCGACCGGGTGCTGGCGCGGCTTCAGCCGGAGGGCGGCGGCTTCACGGCGCGCGTCATCAAGTTGCTGGAGCGGCAGCCGAAGGCGGCGCTCGGCATCTTCCGCCGACACGGCGAGGAGGGCCGCGTGATTCCGGTCGACCGGCGCGGTGCGGAGCTCGTCGTGCCTCCCGGCGCCGGCCGCGATGCCGAAGACGGCGAGCTGGTTTCCGTCGAGGTGACGAAGGCGGGGCGCTACGGCCTTCCTTCCGCGCGCGTGGTCGAGCGGCTCGGCGACGTGTCGACGGAGAAGGCCATCAGCCTCATCGCGCTTGAGGAGCACGGCATCCCGCATGTGTTTCCGCCCGAGGTGCTTGCCGCGGCGGAAGCGGCGGAACCCGCCGATATGCGCCACCGCGAAGACTGGACGAAGCTGCCGCTCATCACCATCGACCCGGCCGACGCACGCGACCACGACGACGCGGTGCACGCCGAGCCCGATCCGGAGCACGCCGGCGGCTTCATCCTGACGGTCGCGATCGCCGACGTGGCCCACTACGTGCGGCCCGGCTCGGAGCTCGACCGCGAGGCGGCGCGGCGCGGCAACTCGGTCTACTTCCCCGGCCGCGTCGTGCCGATGCTGCCGGAGCGCATCTCCAACGACCTCTGCTCGCTGCGCGAGGGCGAGGCGCGGCCGGCCATGGCGATCCGCATGCGGATCGACGCCAAGGGCACCAAGCGCGAGCACTCAGTGCACCGCGTGATGATGCGCTCGGCGGCGAAGCTCTCCTACGAGCAGGCGCAGGGGGCGATCGACGGCAACCCGGACGATACGACGGGGCCGCTGCTGGAGCCGGTGCTGAAGCCGCTGTGGGACGCCTACAAGGTCCTGAAGCGCGAGCGCGACGAGCGCGAGCCGCTGGCGATCGACCTGCCGGAGCGCAAGGTGATCCTCAAGGAGGACGGCTCGGTCAACCGCATCGTCGTGCCGCCGCGGCTCGATGCGCACCGGCTGATCGAGGAATTCATGATCCGCGCCAACGTGGCGGCGGCAGAGACGCTTGAGGCAAAGAAGAGCCCGGTCGTCTACCGCATCCACGACGAGCCGGCCTGGGAGAAGCTGGAGGCGCTGCGCGAGTTCCTCGGCTCGCTCGACATGAGCTTTCCGAAGGCGGGCAGCCTCAGGCCCAGCCAGTTCAACCGGGTGCTGAAGCGCGTCGCGGACACGCCGCACGAAATCCTCGTCAACGAGGTGGTGCTGCGCTCCCAGAGCCAGGCGGAATATGCGGTGGAGAACATCGGCCATTTCGGGCTGAACCTCAGGCGCTACGCGCACTTCACCTCGCCGATCCGGCGCTATGCCGATCTTCTGGTGCATCGCGCGCTGATCGCGGCGCTGTCGCTCGGGCCGGGCGGCCTGAGAGCGCAGGATGAGGGAAACCTGCAGCGCGTCGCAGGCGAGATATCGGTGGCGGAGCGGCGCGCCATGGCGGCGGAGCGCGATACCGTCGACCGGCTCGTCGCCTCGTGGCTCGCCGAGCGCGTCGGCGCGCATTTCGGGGGACGCATCCGCGGCGTCACGCGCGCCGGGCTCTTCGTGGAACTGAAGGAGAGCGGCGCCGACGGCTTCGTTCCGATCTCGACCATCGGCGAGGACTTCTACGAATACGAGGAGACGCACCATCGGCTCGTCGGCCGCACGACGGGCGAGACGTTCCGGCTCGGCGACGCGGTGGAGGTGCGGCTGGTGGAGGCCCTCCCCTTCGCCGGAAGCCTGCGGCTGGAGCTTCTGCGCGAGGCGCCGCAGACGGGGCGCGGCGGACGAAGGGTTCCGCGCGGGCGACATGCCGAGCGCGAGAAGGATAAGATGAACGGCAGCAAGGCGCGCTGGCGCGAACGTCCGCGCTCAAAATGAGACCCGGCCCCAGGGACGCGGCGGCGGGGCCCGGCTGGAACAATCGCTTCGGCCTGACCCGCGGCGCGACAGCAGCCGTCACGACGATGGTGGCGGTGGGCATCGCAGTCAGCCTGCTGCCGCCGCTCCTTTCACTCAACCTGGCGGCACGGGGGGTGTCGGAGCGCAGCATTGGACTGCTGGTCGCGACGATCGCGCTTGCGGCGCTCGCGGTGACGCCGCTCGCTTCCCGCCTCGCCGCCCGGTTCGGCACGTCCAACGCTATCGTCGCAAGCACGACGATTGCGGCGGTCGTCATGCCCATGACCTGGCTCTTCGAGAGCTTTGCGGTGCTGCTGCCGCTCGTGTTCGTCTACGGCGCCACCACCACGCTCTGCTTCACCCTGTCGGAATACTGGATCAACGCGGCGACGCCGGGACATCGCCGCGGACTGGTGATGGGCATCTATGCGACTACGCTATCGGTTGGTTTCGCCATCGGTCCCGTCCTCGTCTCCCTGCTCGGGTTCGCGTCGCTGCGGCCTTTTCTGGTCGGGGCGCTTATCATGGTTCTTTCTGCGCTACCGGCCCTTCTCGCACGCGACGTCTCACCAGACTTCGACGCAGCGCCGCAGCGGCGGTTCGCCGCCTTCATCTTTGCCGTGCCGGTCGCGACGGCCGGCGTGTTCGTGTTCGCGTGGGCGGAGCAGAGCAGCTTCACCTTCCTGCCGCTTTGGGGCCGCGAGCTTGGCCTGCCGGCAGAGACGGCGGTGCTTCTCACCTCCGCGATGGTCCTCGGCCAAGTCGTCCTTCAGATCCCGATCGGCCTTCTCTCCGACCGGGTGGACCGCCGCCTGGTGCTGATGGCGTGCGGCCTTGTCGGCGCGTTCGGCATGGCTGCCGCCTCAGCGGCTTCCGGCTCGACCGCACTGCTGATGATGGTGCTCATGGTCTGGGGAGGCGCGTCCGCCGGGGTCTATACCGTCGGGCTTGCCCACCTCGCCTCGCGCTTTAGGGGCGGCGATCTCGCCGGTGCCAATGCAGCGTTCATCTTCTGCTACGCGCTTGGCATGCTGGTTGGGCCGGTCGTCGTCGGCGACGCCATGGCCCGCGCGCCGTCCTTCGGCTTCCCGCTCGTCCTGGGAAGCGCGTTCGCGATCTATTCGATCCTCGTGGTGCTGCGCATGGTGGCCCGCCGGTAGGAGAAAGGCCCGCCGATGCCGACGACTGCCGACATCAGCTGGCTTTGCGGTTAGCGCCTCACGCTCAGAAGCCGAACTGGAACGTTACGCCGCCCGGCCTGCGCTGATGCCAGCGCCCTTCGTGCCACCAGCGGTCTCGGCGATCGCGCCAGTAGCCGTAGCGGTCGTCCCACCGGGGCTCACCGAACTGCCAGTAGACGCGCGGCGGCATGGGCCCCCGCTGATAGCCGTAGCGCGGCCCGCGATCATAGCGGTCGCGATCATAGCGATCGCGATCCCGGCTGTAGCGCTCGCGGTCACGGTCGTAGCCGCGGTCGCGGGTCGCGACGCCCGTGGCGATGTAGTTGGAGGAAGCCCAACCGGTGATGCCGTTGTAGGTGACGTTGCACCAGCTCGGACAGCCGTGGACCTCCACGGGCGCGCCCGCGGGGATCGTGGCAAGCCGCTGCGAGTTGACCGTGGCGTCGGCGCGCAGGTTTACGTTTCCGGTCGCCGCCCCCGGGGCCGCAAGAGCGGAACTCGCCGCCAGCGCGCCAGCGAGGCCTCCCGCCAAAATCGTTAAATGCCTCATGATGTTACTCCTTGCTGTTCTGATAGGAGGCAACGCATGTCGCGCGTCGCGGTTTCGAACCCGATCTCACGACGTCGAGAGCGCCCCCAAGGCCCGGCTCTTGACTTGCGCCCCGGCGGCCTTCATTTCAGCGGAACTCAGGAACAAGGATTGCGCCGATGGCCAAGGCCACCACCGTCAAGATTCGTCTCGTCAGCGAGGAAGGGACCGGCTTCTTCTATGTGGCGAAGAAGAACGCCCGCACCATGACAGACAAGCTCTCGCTCAGGAAATACGATCCGAAGGCGAAGAAGCACGTCATGTTCAAGGAAGCGAAGATCAAGTAGAGCGCGAAGACCGCTCAATCAGGAGAGGCGCCGCGAGGCGCCTTTTTTGTCGGTCGGTCACCGGGTTTCCAAAGCGGAAGTGGCCGGCCGGAGCGTGGCTGTACGAGGAGGCCACTCACCACGTCCGACCGGCCGACCCCACGGACCCAGGAGATGCGGCGGACCTGAGCAAATCCATGGGGTATTCGGAGCCCTTTGCCGCAAGAACAGCGCGTGCGCTGCTTCCCACCCCGGCAATGAAGCCCAGGCGGGCGCGCATTTCTACCAAATGGTTCACACTTGGTTAAAACTGTAACGAGAATTGCGGCGATCTGCTGAGCGATCCTGCCTCACGCGGCGCTCGCGACCACCCTGTTGCGCCCGGCGCGCTTGGCCGCGTAGAGCGCTTGGTCGGCGCGCTTGATGAGGGCTTCGGCGGTATCGGAAGGCCCCTGCCACTCGGCGAGGCCGATGCTGACGGTGATGGGAAGAGTGGGCGAGCGGGTCTCAAAAGGAACCTTCTCTACATCGCACCTCAGCCGCTCGGCGACGGTGGCGGCGAAGGCGCGGTCGGTCTCCGGCATCACGAGCAGAAACTCCTCGCCGCCGTAGCGCGACACGAGATCGATGCCGCGAACGCCGCGCCGGAGGCGATCGGAGAAGTCCCTCAGAACGTCGTCGCCGACATCGTGGCCGTGGGTGTCGTTGACGTACTTGAAGTGATCGATGTCGAAGACGAGCACGCAGACCGGCTTTCCCGTCGCCTGGGCGCGGGCGACCGTTGAGCGCAGATGCGCGTCGAGATAGCGCCGGTTGTAGAGGCCCGTGAGCGGATCGGTGATGGCGAGCTCCATGGCGCTCGAGACGACGTTCCGCAGCTGCTCCTGGTAGCGCCTGCGGCGCAGCTGCGTCCGCACCCGCGCGCGCAGCTCGTTCTCGTCGATGGGCCGGATGATGTAGTCGTTGACGCCAAGGTCGAGCGCGCGCGTCAGCTGCGGCGTCTCGTCCGCGTCGGTAATCAGCACGACGGGGATCTGCCGCAGCCCGTCGATCGCCTTGATCTGGGTGCACAGCCGCAGGCCGTCGCCGGAGTTGAGCGTCAGGCTCACCAGCAGGAGGTCAAAGTCGCGGCTCTGCGCCAGCGCCATAGCGTAGGCGGGGTCGGCGGTGACTTCCACGTTAAGCGGGTCCTGCAGCGCGGCGCGAATGCGGCGAGTGGAGCTTTCTCGGTCGTCGACCGCGAGGATGTTTCCAGAGAGTCGGGTCGTGCCGGCGAAAATCTCCGACGGATCGATCCCAACCGACTGCATGGTAGCGGCGCGCAGCTCCAGCTCGTCTGTCACCGTCTTCAAACGCACGAGGCTCTTGACCCGCGCCATCAGAGCGGTCTCGCTGATCGGCTTGGTCAGGAAATCGTCGGCACCGGCTTCCAGGCCCCGCACGCGGTCCTCCGGCTGATCGAGCGAGGTGACCATGACCACGGGGATGTTGGCGGTGCGGGGATTGGCCTTGAGCGCAGCGCACACCTCGAAGCCGGTCATGTCGGGCATCATGACGTCGAGAAGGACAAGGTCGAGACGCTCCTTCTCCACCATGTCCAGCGCCTGGCGGCCGTTGAGCGCAGTGCGCACCTCAAAATACTCCGCCTGAAGGCGCGCATCCAACAGGCGGACATTTGCGGGAACGTCGTCGACGACGAGAATGCGTGCGGTCACGGATCGCTTCCCTTAGCCCTTCGCCTCGCCCACATAGGATTTCACCGTCTCGATGAAGGTCGCCACCGAGATCGGCTTCGACAGATACCCCTCGCAGCCGCCCTGCAGGATACGCTCCTCGTCGCCCTTCATGGCGAAAGCGGTCACCGCGATGATGGGGATATCCTTCAGCGCATCGTTCATCTTGATGCGCTTCGTCACCTCCAGGCCGGAGATCTCCGGCAGCTGGATGTCCATGATGATGAGGTCCGGCCTCTCCTCCTCCAACGCTTCGAGCGCCTCGTATCCGTTGCGCATGGTCAGGGTGCCGTAGCCGTTGGCGCGCAGGAGATCGTTGAAGAGCTTCATGTTGAGCTCATTGTCCTCAACGATCATGACGGTCTTGGCCATGACCTGCTGCTCCTCGCGCTTCCCAAGGGTTGACGAATATTGCCGATTCTCTCGACGCGCTCATGATGCATACTCGCGCTTAAGGAATCATCAATGATTTCCGACACGGCCACGAACAGAGTCGAAACACCGGAAATGCGGCGCCAGCCGGCCCGGCGGCCCGCCGCGGCGTGCTAGCCGCCCATGGCCGGCGATACCATCACGCTTTGCCGCGACTGCCTGACCCCCTCCTCGGGGCACCCCGGCCGCTGCCCGGGCTGTGGCGGGCCGCGGCTGGTCGCGCACCCCGAGCTGACGGAGCTTTCGGTCGCGCATGTCGACTGCGATGCCTTCTACGCCGCGGTGGAGAAGCGCGACAATCCGGAGTTCGCCGACAGGCCGGTGATTGTCGGCGGCGCGCATCGCGGCGTCGTCGCCGCGGCCTGCTACGTCGCGCGCACCTACGGCGTGCATTCCGCCATGCCCATGTTCAAGGCGCGGAAGGCCTGCCCGCACGCGGTGGTCATTCCGCCGGACATGGCGAAATACGCCAGGGTAGGGCGCGAGGTGCGCGACCTCATGCTCGCACTGACGCCGGCGGTCGAGCCGCTGTCGGTCGACGAGGCTTTCCTGGACCTTTCGGGCACTGGACGCCTACATGGGGCGCCGCCGGCAATCGTGCTGGCGCGGTTCCAGCGGCGGGTGGAGAGCGAGATCGGGGTGACTGTCTCCGTCGGCCTCAGCCACAACAAGTTCCTGGCCAAGATCGCCTCCGACCTCGACAAGCCGCGCGGCTTCGCCGTGATCGGCCGCGCGGAGACGCGCGCTTTCCTGGCGGCTCAGCCCGTCTCGGTCATCTGGGGCGTAGGGAAGGCGATGCAGGAGCGCCTGGCGCGCGACGGTCTGCGCACGATCGCCGACCTTCAGAAGCAGGACGAGGGGCGGCTGGCGAAGCGCTACGGCGCGATGGGCTTGCGCCTGTCCCGTTTGGCCCGCGGCGAGGACGCCCGCACCGTCACGCCAGAGCGAAAAGCCAAGAGCATCTCGGCGGAGACCACATTCGACCGGGACCACGCCGACGCGGCCGAGCTGCTGCCGCGGCTGAGGCGCCTTTGCGAGCAGGTTTCGGCCCGGCTGAAGCGCGATGGCCTGTGCGGGCGGCTTGTCGTGCTGAAGCTGAAGAGCGCGGATTTCCGGCTGAGGACGCGAAGCGCGCATCTCGACGCGCACACCAACCTCGCCGACCGGATTTACCGGGCCGGCCGGGAGCTTCTCTCGAAGGAGCTCGACGGCACGCGCTACCGGCTCATCGGCATCGGCGTCAGCGAGCTCGGCGACGCCGGCCTCGCCGACGCGCACGACCTGATCGACGGCAGAGCGGAGAAGCGCGCTCGCGCGGAACGCGCGATCGACTATGTCCGCGACCGCTACGGCCCGGACGGACTTGGCCTGGGCCTCACCTTCACGGCGAAAGCGCCGCGCGGGAAGCCTCAGCGCGGCGTGCAGTCGGAATCGGACAGGCGCTCCAGCTCGGTAAGCGAGCCGGACAGCGCGTAGTCGCCGTAGCTCATAACGAGATCGCCCGTCACGCCGTTCTCGTAGAGCGTGAAGCTCATCTGATACGTGGGCAGATCCTCGCCGGCATGCTGCTCCGAAGCGCCCTCCGTATCGAAGTAGCCGACGGAGACCGGCCACTGGCGCACGCCACCCCCGATCAGGTGGCCGTCGCGGGTCTCCGACCCTTTGCCGATCGCCGCGGCAGCCTCATCGCTGGAATCGCCCGCGCCTGTGCCCTCGTACACGTCGACCGAAAGGAAGCTCTGTTGCGCGCGTGCCGCATCCAGAATCGCCTGGAAATGCTGGCTCGGAAACAGCACCTCGCCATCGAGCCGCACTGTCTTCTCCAGCGGTTGCTTCAGGCTCACCTCGATGTCTGAGCCGCGGCGGCGAGCCTCGCCTTCCACCGCCTCCACGACCTGCCCATTCATCGTCGTGCGCGCGTCGAAGCTGTAGAGATCGCCGGAGCCGGACTCGAAGGTCGATATCTGGAAGTCGAGCTTGCCGAGATTGCCCTCCTCGTCGCCGATGTTGACGACCATGCGCTGGCGCATCGTGTAACCGTCGCAGCTGCCGCCCGTCACCTCGAATACCATGCGGCCGGAGGCGCTCGAGACGCCCGAACCCTGGTCCGCGCGCGAGAGGCTGATGTCGTAGACGGCGCGGTGCGGGGAAATGATGTCCTTGAGCGAAGGCGCGCTCTGCGCGCGCGCATGCGTTGCGAAGGCCGCTACCTGAAGTGCGACAGCGATCCGGATGAGTCGGGACTCGGGCATGGGCGCCAGTGAACGTCCTCAGTACGGCAGAAGCGCGGCGAATCCGCAGCCGAACCGCATCCATAGGGCCGAAGACGCTTGATGAAAAGCCGCCGATCCCGTACGCATTCGCGTCGGAGGGGGTCCATGAACGAGACGATCGAGGCGCGGCTCGCCAGGCTGGGTGTCGATTTGCCCGCGGCCGCGGCCCCGGCCGCCAACTATCTCCCCTACGCGCGTCATGGCGACCTCCTCTTCGTGTCGGGCCAACTGCCGATGACCGCGGAAGGCGTCGCCTTTCGCGGGAAACTCGGGGAAGACGTGTCGGTCGAGGTTGGGCAAGCCGCGGCGCGGCTGTGCGCCATCAACGTGATCGCCCAGGTGAAGGCGTCGCTTGACGGCGACCTCGAACGGATCGGCCGGATCGTCCGTATCACCGGCTTCGTCGCGTCGGCCCCGGGCTTCTCCGGTCAGCACCTCGTCGTGAACGGCGCTTCGGACTTGCTCGCCGAGGCGCTCGGAGATCGCGGGCAGCACGCGCGAGCGGCGGTCGGCGTCGCCGCGCTGCCCCTCGACGCAGCGGTCGAGGTGGACGCGATCGTCGCCGTGACATAGGAGGCACATGGCGCGGGACCGGCTGCGATGGCTCACCGCTCGCCCGATCGCGCATCGCGGCTATCACGATACCGCGCGCGGACGGCCGGAGAACTCGCTCGCCGCATTCGAGGCGGCGGTCGCAGCCCATTACGCAATCGAATGCGACCTCCATCCGTCGGCGGACGGAATTCCGGTCGTGTTCCACGATCTTACCCTTGAGCGCCTGACCGGCGACCTGCGTTCCGTACGCGACCTCACCGCCGCCGAGATCGGCGACCTGCGCGTTGCCGGGACACCGGAGTGGATCCCGACGCTCGACGAGCTTCTGGCGCTGGTCGGAGGCCGCGTCCCGCTGATGCTGGAGCTGAAGCACGTACCGGACCACGACATGGGCCTGACGTGGGCAGTGGTGGAGCGGATAAGGCGCTATGACGGACCGGCGGCGATTATGTCGTTCGCCGAAGAGCAGATTGCCGAGCTCCGCGCCGCCGACCCGCAGCTGCCGCGGGGGCTCGTCGCGGAGGGGAGCGTCAAACGGGCCCGCGCGCATCTGCGCACGGCGCGGCGGCTCGACGTGGACTTCGTCTCGTACAACGCCGCCGACCTGCCAACGGCGATGCCGCTCATCGCGCGTCACCTCATGGGGCTGCCGCTCATCTGCTGGACGGTGCGGAGCCCGGCCGAGATGACACGCGCGAACCGGTGGGCAGACCAGATCACATTCGAAGGATTTGCTCCCTAGCGGCACATCGCGCCGTTGCACATGCGCGCAGCGCGCCTAAGCTCATGGGGCATGAGCACAAGTTCGCAGGCTTCGAAGGCCGCCGCCATCCGCGTCGCCTCCTCCATCTCCGAGATTGGCCGCGACCAATGGGATGCCTGCGCCAATCCGGGCTGGAGCGGTCCGTCCGCGAACGGTAACGCGGAGGGCGATCGCCGGCCGCCCTACAATCCTTTCGTTTCCTTCGACTTCCTCGACGCGCTCGAACAGTCGGGGGCGGTGTCGCGGCGGGCCGGCTGGGTGCCCCGCCATCTCATCCTGGAAGGCGAGAGCTCGGCGCCGGCGGGCATCATGCCCTGCTACGTCAAGAGCCATTCGCAGGGCGAGTACGTCTTCGACTGGGGGTGGGCCGACGCATACGAGCGGGCCGGCGGGAGCTACTATCCAAAGCTTCAGGCGAGCGTGCCGTTCACGCCCGTCACAGGGCCGCGCCTGCTGACGCCGCCCGGACCGGGCGCGGCAGAGCGCAAGCAGCTCCTCGCCGCGGGCCTGATGGAGCTTTGCCGCCGCAACAACCTCTCCTCTGCGCATCTCACGTTCCTGCCGGAAGAGGACTGGTCGCTGCTGGCCGAGATGGGCTTCCTCAGGCGCACCGACAAGCAGTTTCACTGGAGCAATGCCGGGTTCGGGGACTTCGAGGGCTTCCTCGACGCGCTCTCCTCGCGCAAGCGCAAGGCGATCCGTAAGGAGCGGCGCGAGGCGGTGGAGGCGGGCATCGAGATCGACTGGGTAACGGGCAGCGACCTCACCGAGGCGCATTGGGATGCGTTCTTCGAGTTCTACATGGATACGGGCGCGCGCAAATGGGGCCGCCCCTATCTCAACCGCGCCTTCTTCTCCATCCTCGCCGAGAGGATGCCCGACAGGCTGCTGCTGGTGATGGCTCGGCGCGGCGGCCGCTACATCGCCGGCGCGCTCAACCTCATCGGCTCCGACACGCTTTACGGCCGCCACTGGGGGACGACCGAGGACCACAGATTTCTGCACTTCGAGGTCTGCTACTATCAGGCCATCGAGTTCGCGCTGGCGCACGGACTGAAGCGCGTCGACGCGGGCGCGCAGGGACCGCACAAGCTGTCGCGCGGCTACCTGCCCGAGACGACCTACTCGGCGCATTACATCGCCGATCCCAGCTTCCGCCGCGCGGTGGAGAACTACCTGGAGGAGGAGCGGCGCGAGGTGGCGCTGAGCGGCGCCATGCTGTCACGCCACGCGCCGTTCCGGCGCGGCGACAGGGAAACACGAAGCGCCGGCGCGTGCGGCGAGGAACCCGGAGGAGAGGAATGAGCGAGGCCGCCTACGACGACCAGAACGTCTTCGCGAAGATCCTGCGCGGCGAGATCCCCTCGCAGAAGGTCTACGAGGACGACAACTGCATCGCCATCGTGGACGTCATGCCGCAATCGACGGGGCACGCGCTGGTGCTTCCGAAGACCGGCTCGCGCAACATCCTCGACATCGATGCGAAAGACCTCACGAACACAATCCTCGTGGTCCAGCGTCTCGCGCGCGCCGTGATGAAGGCGTTCGACGCGGACGGCGTGCTTATCAACCAGTTCAACGAGGCAGTCAGCGGGCAGACCGTGTTCCACACGCACTTCCACGTCATCCCGCGCTTCGAAGGGCAGCCGATGAAGCGACACACGGGCGAGATGGCGGACCCCGACCTGCTTGCCAAGCATGCGGAAAAAATACGGGCGGCGCTCGGGGAGTAGGAGGACCCTCGCGCTTGCTCTACTGCGAGGCCACGGTCTCGGAGCGGCCACCCATCAGGATATCGACGATGCGCCGCTGCTTCTCGGCTTCATCGTGGTGGACGGTGACGTTGAAGTAGTTCGGATTGCCGGTCAGCACCGCGAAATTCGACAGCGAACAATCGCCGCTGCCTTTCTGAGCGCGCTCCAGCACTACGTTGATCCCCTTCTCGTTGAGGGCGACGGCGCGGCTGACGGAAATCGGATCGTCGAGGTCCGAGGCGGCGAGAAGCACTAGCGCGTGGTCCCCGGCCAGCGGACCGTCGGGATCGGGCGCGGCGAAGGTCCGCATGTCCTTCGGCACGTGGCCCATTGAGACATGGCCGAGGCCACCGGTCGCGATAGCGCCCTTATGATTGTTGTGGAGCGCAATGACCGGCTGGTCGGGATCGATCAGGCCGGCAAAGAATTCCGTGAAACGCGGCGCTGCGTTGTCGCCGAGCTTGCGGCAGCCAATTCCCCCGCCTGAGAAGTTGCGGTTTGGATCGACGCCGCTCAGGTTGCGCTTTCCGCCAGTCTCCACGGTGACGAATGTTCCGCCGTAGCTCCGGATCGCATGCACGGCCGTGTCGAAGGACAGCGCCTCGTCGTCATGCATCACAGCCCACAGAGGCCCGGGCCGTCCGGTGCTGACGGTCTGCACGATCCAGTTGCGCTTGCGCTCCTTGAACGCCTCCTCCGCGATGCAGAACCCGCTGCCGGAAAGCACGTCCGCGTTGCGCCTGAAATCGCCGTCCCCGTCGGTCACCTCATCGACGGAGAGGCACGTTCCGGCGGCGACAAGCTCGGGCCGGGCGGCGGGCTCGGAGGGCGGAATGAGCACGGTCTCGTTGTCCCCGCCCTCGGGCGAGGCATCCTCTCCGTCGCGCAACACGTCGGGGGCGGCGGCAACCCCGGCGAGCCGGACGGTGTCCTCCTCGTCGTCTTCGGGTGGGACCGGCACGGCCGCGCCGGCCACGAGGTCGAGCGGCCGGCCAAGGGGATCGTCCTCGCCGGTCACCGCCGAGACGATAATCGGGCGCGGACGGGGCAGACGGGCAGGTTCGACATCATCGGGCAGCGCCGCGTCTTCGCCGAACGATTCGGCCACGTCTTCGGCCGATCCCTCTTCCATCTCGAGCAGCTCGATATTCCCCGCACTAGTCGGTCGATAGGAGAGCGGCTCGACCTCCCCTTCGCGCTCCCTGGAGCGGCGCTCCAGAGCGCGGCGGGTCAACGGCACGGCCAACTCGGGGGAGTTGTTAAGAACCAGGTTGAAGGTGGCCGCAATCCTGTCCTCGATTTCGACGGCGCTTTGCGCCTGCGCCGACGCGCAGGCCAGCAGGGCGCCTGCCAGCGTCCCTACCGCCAAGGCGTAGCGTCCCCGCCCGAAAGTTATCGGGACTTCGACGCTGCGTCCTTGTGAATCCCGGTATCGCTCCGAGTTTGTTTGCGCCTCTGCCGTACGCATAACTTTTCTTCGCCCGCCCAAGCAGAACGGCTTCTCGACCCGCCGCAGGCTAACAATTTAGAGAAAATGAGGCAGATATGTGAAGCCCCGGCCGCAATATAGCCGCGAACTCCTCAGGCGCCGAGCGCGGCGAGCGCCGCCTCATGGTGGGCAGCGGACTCGTTTGAGAAGCAGCAGAACACGACCGTGTCGAACGCGTCCGGACGCGTGGCGGTGATCTGCGAAACGGTGGTCACGGCGATTCGCGCCGCCGCGTCGGCGGGATAGCCGTAGATGCCGGTGGAGATGGCCGGGAACGCAACGCTCTTAAGCCCGTGCGCGCGGGCGAGTTCGAGCGAAGAACGATAGGCGGAAGCGAGCAGCTCAGGCTCGCCCTGATCACCGCCGCGCCACACCGGGCCGACGGTGTGGATGACGTGACGCGCCGGCAGGTGATAGCCCTTGGTGATGCGCGCCTCGCCCGTGGGGCATCCGCCGATCCTGCGGCATTCCTCCAGGAGCTCCGGGCCGGCGGCGCGGTGGATCGCTCCGTCGACGCCTCCGCCGCCGAGCAGACTCTCGTTGGCGGCGTTGACGATGGCGTCGACTTCGAGCGTGGTGATATCGGCAACGATGATGCGGAGCATTGGGGGATCATAACCCGCGTGCCGCACGCCTCCGCAAGGGTCGGCGTCAGAGCGCGGTCCAGCCGCCGTCGACCGATAGCGCGGCGCCGGTGATCTGCGCGGCGGCATCGGAGCAGAGGAAGACCGCGAGCGCACCAATATCCTCGACCTTGGCGAACTGACGCGTCGGCTGGCGCTCGAGCATGACCTCCCTGATGACGCGCTCGCGCGGCAGGCCGTGCACCTTCATCTGGTCGACGATCTGGTTCTCTACCAGCGGCGTGAGCACGTAGCCGGGACAGATGGCGTTAGCCGTGACGCCCTCCTCGGCGAGCTCCAGCGCCACGGTCTTGGTGAGGCCGACGATGCCGTGCTTGGCCGACACGTAGGCCGACTTGAAGGGGGATGCGGTGAGCCCGTGGGCCGACGCGATGTTGACGATGCGGCCCCATCCTGCCTCGCGCATGGCGGGGATCGCGGCGGCGCATGTGTGGAAAGCGGAGGAGAGGTTGATGGCGATGATCCGGTCCCACTTCTCGGCCGGAAACTCCTCGACGCGCGCCACATGCTGGATGCCGGCGTTGTTGACGAGGATGGAGACCGGCCCCAGC
>CAZMJQ010000424.1:0-10660 GCA_964566475.1 uncultured Propylenella sp.
GCCGCCGTGTAGTGCACGATCGTCGGGTTCTCCGGGAACCACACCGGCGGCACCGCCAGGTAGTCGTCGCTCGGCTTGATGGAGGTGACGAACACCCAGTAGAGCGGCACGATCACGAAGAGGACGAAGAACGCCAGGAAGGCGGAGCGGATAATCGGAAGCCGACGGCCGCGCCGACGACGCGTGGCTTGCAACGCTCCCGCCATCACCGTGGCTCCGGCCTGAGCAGCCGCCGCACCAGGAAGACGATGACGATGAGCGTGAGGATCAAGAAGATCCAGGCTCCCGCCGTGGCGCGCGAAAGATGGAACTGCGTGAACCCGATCGTATAGAGGTAGAAGGACGCGCTGTAGGTCGACGTGCCGGGTCCACCGCCTGTCATGATGAAAATCGTATCGAAGAGGCGAACCGCGTCGAGCAGACGGAACGTAACGGCGAGCAGCATCATCGGGGCGATATAGGGCACGGTGATATGCCAGAAGGTCTGCCACCGGCCCACGCCGTCGAGTTCGGCAGCCTCATAGACGTGCGGTGGGATAGCAGTAAGGCCGGCGAGCAGGATGACGAACATGAACGGCGTCCATTGCCACACGTCGGCAAGAACCAGCGCCACGAAGTTCCACGGCCACTGCGTCAGCCACCTGATCGTGACCTCCTCTCCGAGCAGCTGGCTGAGAAGGTAGTTCGTCGGTCCGAACGGGCTGTGCAGCATCAGCACCCATACCTGGCCGACGATCACCGGACTGATGAACAGCGGCACGATCAGGATCGAGATGAGGACGCCCCGCCCCCGGAACGTGCTCGCCATGGCCATCGCGAGTGCGAGCCCGAGCAGGAACTGGAGCGAAACATTGATGACCGTCAGCGATGCCGTGACCCAGAGCGAGTAGCGTGCGACCGGATCGGAGATGACCTGCCTGAAGTTCTTGAAGCCCACGAACGCATGGCCGGGAATCTGAAAGTCGTAGTTTACGAAGAGGACCCAGACGGAAAAGAGCAGCGGATAGACGGAGATCGCGAGGATCAGGATGCCTGCCGGTGCGACGAGCAGCCACTTGAACCACGCATCGCCGCGACTCGCCGACGCGGCCGGACGCCGTGTTGGAGAAATCCTGCCGTCCAGGGTGACAGCGCCCGCCATCCCGCCGAAACCTCCGTGCCACTTTGGAGGTGACCGGCCTCCTGAGGCCGGTCACCCGGGCGCGCAGACCACAGCGGTCGTGCGGCCCCTCGTCCCCTAGAGCTCGACCGCCATGCCGAGCTTCTCCACCGTATTGTCGGCGGTCGCGCCCGGAAGCTTCAGGAACTCCTCGTAGAACGCCTTCTGCGACTCGACGCCGAGGGCTTCGGTCGTGGCGTCCCATTCGGCCGCGGCGGTCTGCAGCGCCTGCATGGGATCTGCGCCCGCCCACACCGACGTGCACATGCGGTCGAGCGAGAGCTGGTAGTCTTGCGCACCCGGCATGATCGGGTCGAGCAGGCCCACATTCGCGGAGTTGTTGAGGTTCCTCAGGTAGTCCGGAGCGCTCGGGAAGAGCTCGCCGTAAAGCTCCGACTTGAAGTGCGACAGGCGGTAAGGGTCACGCAGCGCGTAGGGCAGCATGACGCGGGCGAGCGACACCGCAGGCGACGTCGCCCACTGCATGAAGAGGTACGCCGCTTCGGGGTTCGCCGAGTCCGCCGCGAGCGACTTGTTGAACCCGAAGGCGTGCTCCGGATTGCCGCCCGGCACGATGGCGTAGCCGACTTTGCCGGCGATCGAGGACTGCGGGATGAAGCTGATCGCCTTGTCGCTCTGCGAGTAGCCGGCAGACATGCGTCCCGTCGGCGGCCAGGAGTAGATCATTGCGACCTTCCCCTGCAGCCACGCCACCCACAGGGAAACGGCGTCGAGCTCTTCATTGCCCGGGATGGAGGCGGCGTTGGCTGCCTTCATCTGCTCGAGCGTCTTCACGCCGACCTCACTGGCGATCGCCGCCTTCATGTCGCCATCGAAGAACGAGCCGCCGTTCGAGCGGAACCGCTGCATAAAGTCGAACTGGTTGCCCGGCGAGCCGGCCTTGCGGAAGTGCCCGGCGCCGTAGACATCGGGCGCCATCTGATCGGTAATGAACTGCGCGACCTGCGAGTAGTCGTCCCAGGTCGTGGGCACTGCGAGCGGCTTGCCGAACTGCGCCTGGTAGGCCTCGTTCAGCTTCGGATCCTCGAAGATGTCCTTCCGATAGTAGAGGGCGAACATGTCGCCGTCATCAAAGAAGCCCCATATTTTCCCCTTGTATGTGGGCAGCGCCTTGTAGAGCGGATGGAAGTCGTCGAAGTCCGCCGTGTTCATGTATTGTGCGATGTAGTCGTCAAGCGGCGCGATCACGCCGCCATCGGCCATCGACGGCGTCCATTGCGGCTGCATATCCAGAATGTCGTAAGCGCCGGACCGCGCGATGTGCTCGGCGATCGGCTTGGAGTACATGTCGGGCGACGAGAGCTCGGCGACCGTCGACTTGATGCCGGTCAGCTGCTCCCACAGCGGGCCGGAGAAGTTGCGTGGGTCGAGCGCCTGCAAGCCGGCCTCGTACGTCATGTTGAGGGTGACGCCGCTGTACTGCTTGGCGGCCTCAACGGCGCGGAAGGCGGAGCCGTCCGCCGGCCCTTCAGTCGATGCCGCGAGCGCCAGCGCCTGCGCCTTGCCGAGCGGCGTCGAAGGATCTTCCAGCTGCATCTGGGCTTGCGCCAGCGCCGAGCTGACGAACGGCGAGAGCGCTGTGCCCGACAGCGCCAGCATGCCGGTCGCCTGCCCGAACTTCTTGATGAACTCGCGACGCGTAGGCTCCCCACGGAGCCACGCGTCCACGTCGGCGGCCAAGCCGGCCTGGAAATCCCGTCTTTGACGATCGTTCATGCTTCCCTCCCTAACAGCGCCTTCCGCGCTCTCGTGATGTCGCCCGCCGCGGCTGCCTCGCCGTGCGGCAGGTCGACTTGAGCCTCAGCCTATGCTGCCCTCCCGGGCCACTCAATTGCCAAAACGCCGGCCGTACTCCGCGAGCCGGCGCTTCCACGTATCGGTCTCCAGCACGGCGCGGTTCACCACGCCCCGCGGCTCGCGCCCGTGCTGGACATCAAGCACTGCTTTCACGTCCGCGGCGCCGTTCCCCGCAAAGCACTGGTCGGTCCAGCAGAGCGCGTGCGGCGCCAGGATGACGTTGTCGAGCGTCAGGATCGGGTCGCGCGAATCCGGCGGCTCCTCCTCCAGGACATCGAGACCGGCGCCCGCGATGCGGCGCTCCTGCAGGATCTTCGTCAGCGCCTTCTGATCGACGATGGGGCCGCGTGCCGTGTTGATCAGGTACGCCGTGGGCTTCATCAGGGCGAGCTTCTCGGCGTTCACCAGATGATGCGTTTCCGGCGAGAGCGGGCAGCTCACAGAGAGGACGTCGGACCGCCGGAACACGTCCTCCAGGCTCACGAGCTCGATGCCGAGCTCTTGCGCGACCTTTTCATCGGCGTAGGGATCATGGGCGATGAACTTCATGTCGAAGGGCTTCGCCATGCGGAACATCTCCGCGCCTATGTTGCCGATGCCGACGGAGCCGAGCGTGCGTCCGACGAGACCGACGCCCATATGCTCGGCCCGCTTGGCGAATCCGTCCGCCGCCTGCCGCGTCAGCCGGTCCTTGACCATGAGTTTGCCGGTCAACGCCAGCATGAAGGTGATGATGGAGACAGCGACCGGCCGCCGGACGCCGTCCGGCGTTATGCAAAGCGCGATGCCGGCGTCCGTGCAGGCATCGACGTCGACGGTGTCGTAGCCCACGCCGAAGCGGGCGACGACGGAAAGCCGGCCGCTCCTGGGAACACTTTCGCGTGCGAAGCGATGGATGAGCAGGATGAGCGCGTCGAAGTCCTCGAGCTGCTCGGCGCGCAGCGGGTTCTCCGAGGCGAGATATTCCATCTCGACCCCGGGCGCGTCGATCAGCGGCTTAAGGTCGAAATGCGGATAGGTCGGCGAGCCGTCCGACTTCCGGAAATCGCCCGACAGGGCAACGCGAAACACGTCAGGCATTCTTGCGCGCCCTCCCCGCTCTGCAGCCCTTGCGGAGCGCGCTTATCGCCTCCGCCAGCGCGTTGTGTAGCACCCAGACATCGCCCGAATAGCAGATGAAATCAAAGCCGAGCTTGTTGATCTCTATACCCTGCTCCACCGTGGGGACGAGCCGGCCGTAGGCCTTCTTGTGCTTCTTCGTCGCCTTGGCGACGGTGGCGATCGCGTCGGTGAAGCGCTTGTGGCCGAACTGGCCGGGAATGCCGAGCGAAGAGGACAGGTCGAAATGCCCGACCCACAGGCAGTCGACGCCGTCGATGGCGGCGATCGCGTCGGCGTTCTCCACCCCTTCGGCAGTCTCGATCTGGCAGAAAAGCGTCGTCCGGCGATTGGCTTCGGTCAGCTTGTCGTGGACTGTGCCCGGCCGGTAGCGGTCATGCGCGACCTGCAGCGCCACACCGCGCCTTCCAACCGGATGGTACTTCATCGAGTCGAGGATGCGGCGAACCTCGTCGACGTTGCCGACCATCGGCAGCATGATGCCCTCCGCGCCCATGTCCATGGCGCGGGCGATGTGGTGGTACTCCTTCGAGGGCACGCGCACGATGGCCGGCAGGTCGGCGGCCTCGAAATAGCGCAGCGTGCTCTTGACGGTCTCGAACCCGAAGCCGGAGTGCTCCAGATCGAAGAGCACGAAGTCGCAACCGGCCGACTTCAGAATATGTCCTATGCCCGGCGTTGCGAACTCGACGATGAAGTGCCCGAACTTCGGCGTCCGCGCACCGGCCAGCTCCTTTAATCCCATTCCATGTCCTCCCCAAGCGTGCTGCCTGCCGTTGCCGACCGGTCGGCTGCCGCATGTCTTAACCTGGTGCTTCGAAGACCAATTCGCATTCGACCACCGACTTCGACGACAGAAGCGCGGCGCTCTCCGTGTCGAAGCGCGCGAAGTGCTCCGAGCGCACATGCGCGTCGAACGCGGCGCGGTCGGTGTAGATCTCATAGAGCATGACGCGGTCGGCATCGTCGACGGGTTCCAGCACGTCGAAGCGCCGGCATCCCGGCTCGCGGCCTGCGGACTCGCGCGCGTTCGCGTCGATCAGGCGGCGGAACGTGCTTCTTGTGCCGGGCTTAAGGCGGAAGTCCACGATGATGGAGAAGCCGCTCATGCCCGTCCCTCTACAACATCGCCGTAGCGGCGAGCGACATATTCGAGATGCTCCCGCATCGCCGCCTCTGCCTTGTCGGGATCGCGCGCCGCCACCGCCTTGAATATCTTCCGGTGTGCGACGTAGACCTTCTCGAACTGGCCGGGCGCGAGCGTCGTGCGGCGCTGCTCGAGCAGCCACTCGGCAAGCGCGTCGTGAATGGCGGTGAAGATCGGGTTGCGCGGGATGATGGCGAGCACGTAGTGAAACGCCACATCGGTGCGCTCGAAGCGGCGCAGGTCGCCGATCGACTGCCGGTTCTCCTCAAGCGCCGCCTCGAACTCGGCAAGGTCCTCGTTGGTGGCATGCAGGGCCGCGTGCCGGGCCAATCCAGTCTCGAAGAAGATGCGCGCAGACTGAAAATCGCGGACGCCGCCGGGCGAGGCGAGCATGTGGCGAGCGCTTCCCGACAATGCGCCCATCACGACTTCCGGCGTCGGCCGGGTGACGCGCGCCCGCTCGCCCGAACGGATCTCGATCAGCCCCATGTTCCGCAGATGAACGAGGGCCTCGCGCACTGCCGGGCGCCCCACGCCGAAATCGCGCATCAGATCGCGCTCCGATGGAAGCTGATCCGACGGCGCATAAGCCCCCTCCTGGATCAACCGCTCGAGCTGATCGGCAACATCCTCAAAGAGTTTTCGACGCCGTACCCGCTCGATCATGGTATACTTATTACACCATGGAATGACCGCCGCCAAGCAGGACGATTCCTGCGGCCGGTTGTCGAGGATGCTGGAGCCGAGGAGGGACAGATGAGCGTACGTGGCCTGAAACTCTATGGAACCGAGGCGCCGCCTTCTGAGCAGCGCGTGCTCTCCGCGGGCCCCGTCAGCGTTACACTGGAGTCGGGCCAGCTTCGCTGGATCAAGGTGGGCCGCACGGAGGCGGTGCGCGCTATCGGCTTCGTGGTTCGCAATCAGTTCTGGGGCACGCCCGTCCCGGAAATCCGCGATCTCAAGGTCGTGGAGAGAGGCGGCGGATTCCGTGTCACGTTCTCCGCGCTCTGCCGAACGCCCGACGGCGAGATCGCCTGGCGCGGCGACTTCACCGGCAAGCCGGACGGAACGATCACGTGCGTCGGCAGTGCGACCCCGGAGAAGGACTTCCCAACCTGCCGCACCGGGTTCGTTATCCTGCATCCGCTCGCCGGCTTCGTGGGACAGCGTATCGAGATCGAGCACACCGACGGCACCGTGGAGAAAGCGCCCGTTCCGGAGACCCTCGTCAACTCCCAGCCGTTCCTCCTCGTCCGCAGCATGACGTATGCGCCGAAGCCGGGGATGAAGGTGACGCTCCGGATGGAAGGCGATTCATTCGAGACGGAGGACCAGCGGAACTGGACCGACGCTTCCCTCAAGACCTACTGCCGGCCGCTTTCGCTCCCCTGGCCCTATACGATCGAGGCCGGAGAGACGGTCAGGCAGACTGTTACGCTGAGCTTCGCCGGCAGGCTGCCGAAGACAGGGGATGACGGCGACCGCCCCGTCGCGCTGAAGCTCGGCCGCGCCCGCGGGACAATGCCGCAGATCGGCCTAAGCGTGCTCCCGGAGGACGCGGTGCGTGCGCTCGACGCGGCCGGCACCGTCAAGGCGGCGGGCGTGCAGCACCTGAACTGTCGAGTAGACCTGCGCGCCCCGGACTGGCGCACGCCGCTCGCCGCATACCGCACGCTTGCGAAGGCCTCGGGCACGGGCGTTGTCCTTGAGGCGATCATCCCGGGCGACGATGCGCAAGCGGAGGTCCGGGACGTGGCGAAGGCCGCAAAGGAAGCCGGCGTCCGTCCGGCGGCCGTGGTCGTCACACCGGCGGCAGACTTGAGGTTCTACGCCCCGAGCGTTCCGCTCCCCACGGACGTGCCCTCCTGGCAGGAGATCGCCGCCGCCGCGCGCAGGGCGTTCCCGCGCGCGCGTATCGGCGGGGGCATGCTGGCGAACTTCACCGAGATGAACCGGAAGCGCCCCCCGAAAGGGCTCTTCGACTTCATCACGCATGCGACGTCCGCGCTGGTGCATGCCGCCGACGACCGCTCCGTGATGGAGACGCTCGAGGCGCTCGGCCACGTCATCCGGTCCGGGCAGAAGATCGCCGGGCGCACGCCCTACCGGATCGGCCCCTCGCACATCGGCAACAGCTACAATCCCTACGGCGCGTCCTACGCGGAGAATCCGAACGGCGAACGCGTGGCAATGGCGCGCATCGAGCCGCGCCACCGCGGCCTGTTCGGGGCCGCCTGGCACCTCGGCTACCTGAGCCAGGTCGCCGACGGCGGACTGGAGGCCGCGACCATGGCCTCGCCGGCCGGGGAGTTCGGCATCGCATACCAGAAGCGCGACTATCGGCAGCCGCTCTTCGACGACGATCCGGACGCGAAGGTCTATCCGGTGTTCCATGTGATCCGCGGGCTCGCGGCCGCGGCGGGCGCGAAGCGTATCCCGGTGGAGTCGGGCGACCCCGGGCGTGTGCGGGCGGTGGCCTGGCGCGACGGCAGGACCACGCATCTGTGGATGGCGAACCTGCGGGAGATACCGGTCGAGGTCAGGTTGCCCGAACAGGCGGCACAGGAGGCCAGGGTCTGGATGCTCGACGAGACCACGTTCGAAGATGCTATACGGGACCCGGCCTTCGGCGATCGGGCAAGCCCGCATTCCGGACGGCGCATTGCCCTGTCGCCTTTTGCTGTCGCTCGGGTGGCGCTCAAGAGCTAGAGCCGCCGGAGGAGTGCCTATGGCTCAGAAGGGCCGCGGCTACCCCATCGCGCTGGCCAGAGAAAGCGCGGTCAGCATTCGCTCAGGCAATCAGGCCCCGGACCCGCTCCAGCGCATTCCGCACGGCCGCAACCGACGGGGCGAGATGCGGCTCAATTGCGATGAACCCGTCGTAGCGGTCCGAGCTGAGCGCCGCGATCTGGCCGCGCCAGTCGACCTCGCCGAGGGCGACGAACTCGCCTCCCGCAGGAGTGCGGCGCGCGTCCTTGAAGTGGACGTTGCGGATCAGGCCGCGCAAAGCCTCGTAGCCATCAGGGAAAGGAACGTCGCCGCCGCACAGCGCGTTGGCGGGATCCCAGTTGATGCCCAGCCCGGCCTCCCCGACCTCGCGCACGAGGGCCGCCGAGTTCGCGCCGGTGTCGGCCCAGAAGCCTTCCTCGGTCTCCACGAGAAGCTCCAGGCCGCCTGCGCGCGTCGTCTCGGCGGCCTCGGCCAGCGCGTCGATGACGCCGCGCGGGGCCGGCCCCGCCGGCGCCCCGCCCCGGTGGAACGAAAAGGCAATGATGAAGCGCGCGCCGATCTCGCCGGCATAGTCGATCGATGCGGGCAGCAGCGCGCGCAGGTGATCCTGCACGCCCGCCTTGCCCTCCGACCAGGAGCGGTGGAACTGGGCCTCCATCCACCCGAGATTCGACCGCTCCGGAGCGTCGGCCGGGAACGGCATCTTGAAGAGGCCCGGCGAGACGGCGGTGATCGACACGCCGAAGTGGCGGATGGCGTTCCTCAGCCGCCGCTCGTAGGCCGGCTCGAGCCGCGGCACGCGGCCGATCCCCACGCCGCGGAGCTCGAAGTGCTCCACGCCCCACTCGCGGCCGAGCTCGAATGCCGTCGCCGGGTCATCGGAAAGCTCGTCCGTGACGAGGCTGAGCTTCACGGCACGACCTTGGCCGTCGGCCCGAACCTCGGCTCGCGCTTCTCGATGAACGCCTTCTGCCCCTCCACGGCGTCCGCGGAGAGGCCGACGGAGACCACGTTCTCGAGCTCCAGCTCCATGCCGCGCGCCCAGCCGTCCCTGTACCCCGCATTCACGCACGCCTTCGACGCCGCCACGGCGAGCGGCGGCATCGCGCCGATCTCCTCCGCCAGGCCGACCGCGCTCTCGATCAGCGCGTCGTCCTCGACCACCTCGTCGACCAGACCGATCGCCGCTGCTTCGTGCGCATCGATGATGCGGCCGGTCAGGAGCAGCCGGAGCGCGCGGCCTCTGCCCACGAGCCTCGGCAGCCGCTGCGTCCCGCCGCCCGAGGCGAACGCGCCGACCTTCACTTCCGGCACGCCGAGGCGCGCGCTTTCGCCGGCGAGGCGGATGTCGCAGGCCATGGACAGGACGAGGCCGCCCCCGAGCGCGTGACCGTTCAGCGCCGCGATGACCGGGAGACGCGAGCCCTCGATCCGGTTGTTCAGCTCGTTCTCGACCGCCTCCGCCTGCCTCAGCCAGCCCGCGTCGTGACGGAACTCGCGAACGTCGGAGCCCACGGAGAACGCCCGCCCGTCGCCCGTGAGCACCAGGGCGCGAACCGCCGGATCGCCCTCCGCCTCCTCGAGCGCCTCGATCAGCGCGCACTTGACGGATATCCTCAGAACACCCAGGGGACGCGCCGTGAGGCGTATCAGCGCCACATGCTGCCGCGGCCGCGTGAGGATGACCGACTCTCGTTCGATCATGTCGGTGGCCGCGACGTTCATGTGACCATCTCCCGTTTCGCGGCGGCCTGCGTCGGACCCTCGTCGAGCTCCGCCAGGCGCGGCGAGCGCAGCTTCGCCGGACGCTGCAGAACGTCTGCGCCAAGGCCCATCGGCGCGTGCGAGAAGAGCCGCGCGTCCATCGTCTTCAGGTCGTCGGCGAGGCGCGGCCGGAAGCCCATCAGTGCGATGACGTCCTTCTCGAGATCGACCCCCGGCGCGATCTCGACCAATTCCAGCCCCTCGTCGGCGCGCCGGAACACGGCGCGCTCCGTGACGTAGACGACCTCCTGATCGTATTCGCGGCCGAACCGGGACGAGTAGGAGATCTGGCTCACCTGGTCGACCAGCTTCGGGTTTCGCCCCTCGCTGACGATCGCCGCGCGCCCATCGACGAAATCCATCTTTAGGCCGCCTGCCGTGAAGGTGCCCGAGAAGACGATCTTGCGCGCGCCCTGGCTGATGTTGATGAAGCCGCCGAAACCGATGACGCGGTCCGCGAACCGGCTGACGTTGACGTTGCCCGAGGCGTCGATCTCGGCGAACGACAGGAAGGCGAGGTCGAGCCCGCCGCCGTCGTAGAAGTCGAACTGGTACGGCTGGTCCACGATCGCCATGTAGTTCGTCGCGGCGCCGGCATCGACGTCCATGGCGGGAGCGCCGCCGATCAGCCCCTGCTCGTTCGTCAGCACGACGTCGTCCAGCACTCCCTCCTCCGCCGCCACCATGGCGATGCCTGTGGAGATGCCCGAGCCGAGATTGCAGATCGCGCCCGGGAAGAGCTCCATCGCGGCGCGGCGGGCGATCACCTTCCGTGGTCCCATCGGCAGCGGCTGCATGTCCGTCAGCGGCACCCTCACCTCGCCGGCATAGCCGGGGCTGTATTCGGTCATGTAGGTCTGCCGCTGCGCCGGGTCGACGACGACAAGGTCGACGAGGATGCCCGGGATCTTCACCTGCTTGGC
>CAZMJQ010000425.1:0-12883 GCA_964566475.1 uncultured Propylenella sp.
GTCGGCTTCTCGCCCGACCTCGTGGTCGGCGTGTTCATCGGCTACGACCAGCCCCGGCCGATGGGGAAGGGGCAAACGGGCGGCGTGCTCGCGGCGCCCATCTTCACCGAATTCATGAAGGTCGCGCTCGCCGATGCCCCGGCGAAGGAGTTCCAGGCGCCTCCGGGAATCGAGCTGATCCCCATCGACCGCCGCACAGGCCTGCGTGCCCAGGGCGGCGGGAACGGCGTCATCCTGGAGGCCTTCAAGCCGGGTACGGCGCCGCCTTCGACCTACTCGGTCATCGGCTACCAGGATTCCATGGGAGTCCCGGCGACCATCTCGGAGGAAGCCGATCGCGCCGTTTCGCGAGGCACCGGCGGGCTTTACTAGCGGCCGGCGAACGACAACCTATCGCGAGGCGCGGAGCAACGCCGCGCCTCAGTTCATTCAGGAGCGAGAGCATGCGAGCCGAGACCCAGGCACTTGTCGACCAGATCCGCGGCGCGATCGCGCTGATCCGGAGGCATCTTTGACTGGGATGTCGCCGGACGCCGTCTTCAGGAGCTGAACGCACGCGTCGAGGATCCGAACCTTTGGAATGACGCGGAGGAAGCGCAGGGCGTCATGCGCGAGCGTCAGCGCCTGGATGACGCGATCACCGCAGTTAAGCAGGCCGAGCGCGAGCTAGAGGACAATCTCGGGCTGATCGAGCTTGGCGAGGCTGACGGCGATCAAAGCGTGGTCGCCGAGGCCGAGGCGGAAATCGCGAGGCTGGCGCAGGACATGAGCCGCCGGCAGGTCGAGGCGCTTCTTTCCGGCGAGGCCGACGGCAACGATACCTATGTTGAGATCCACGCCGGCGCCGGCGGGACCGAGAGCCAGGACTGGGCGGAGATGCTCCTGCGCATGTACACGCGCTGGGCGGAGCGTCACGGCTACAAGGTCGAGGTCCTGCAGGTCCATTCCGGCGAGGAGGCCGGCATCAAGTCCGCCACGCTGCTCATCAAGGGCGAGAGCGCCTATGGCTGGTTGAAGACGGAGTCCGGAGTCCACCGGCTCGTCAGGATATCCCCCTTCGACAGCAACCAGCGCCGCCATACCAGCTTCGCCAGCGTCTGGGTCTATCCGGTCGTCGACGACGACATCAAGCTGGAGATCAACGAGGGCGACGTGCGCACCGACACCTACCGCTCTTCGGGCGCGGGCGGCCAGCACGTCAACACCACCGACTCCGCGGTGCGGCTGACGCACATCCCGACCGGCATCCAGGTCGCCTGCCAGAGCGAGCGCTCGCAGCACAAGAACAGGGCCACCGCCTGGGACATGCTGCGCGCGCGGCTCTACGAGCATGAGCTGAAGAAGCGGGAGGAGGCGGCGATGGAGGTCGAGGCCGGCAAGACGGACATCGGCTGGGGCCACCAAATCCGCTCCTACGTGCTGCAGCCCTACCAGCTGGTGAAGGACCTCAGGACCAACGTGGAGCACACGACGCCGAGCCAGGTGCTGGACGGCGATCTCGACCGCTTCATGGAGGCGTCGCTCGCGCAGCGCGTGGAGGGTACAGGGAGCGCCGGCTCCGAGGCGACGGCATAGGGAGCGCGGCGCTACTGCCCGCGAAGCGCGCGTCCCGCGGAAAGGAAGGTCATCGGATCGACAGGCGAGCCATCGAGTCGCGTCTCGTAGTGAAGGTGCGGGCCGGTGGACCGGCCCGTCGAGCCGACCCGCCCGATCGGGGTTCCGGCCCTGACCTCGGCGCCGCGCGAAACGAGCACGGCGGACAAGTGACCGTAGCGGGTCCGCGCGCCGCCCTCATGGCGTATCTCCACCAGGTTTCCGTAGCCGTCGGCGCGTCCGGCGACGGTGACGATGCCCGGCGCGGCGGCCAGGACTTCGGTGCCCTCCGTGGCAACGAAATCCAGGCCTGCGTGAAATGCCTGCCGGTTGAGGAACGGGTCGACGCGGTTGCCGAAGCGGCTGGATATGCGCAGCTCCGAAAGGGGCGAACCAAGGGGCAGGGCGGCCGCCGACTGCCGGAGCGCTCGGACGACCCCGAGCATGCGCTCCAGCATAGCCGCCCGCTCGACGAAATGCTCACCGGCGGCCGGCACGAAGGGGCCGCCCTGGGGCCCGGCGGCTTCGATCTCCGGGGCGTCGACACCGATCGGGGCAAGCGCCTCCGTCAGGCGCTCCGCCTCGTCGGCGACGGTGGCGCTCAGGGCGTCGAGCGCCTGCTCCTGCCGGAGCTGTGCGCCGTCGAGCGAGGACTGCACGCGCGCGAGTGTCGCGTGCCGGCTCGCCGGCCGGCCTTCGGACGCGCCGGGGCGGAGCAATGTGTCTGCGAACGCCGCGTCGGCTTCAGGCTCGACGGGCATGTAGCCGACCACGGCGACGTCCGCCGGCGCGGCGGCTGTCGCCTCCGCCTCTGCGTCAGGCCGGGCGCGAGGCAGCCGCGCCCCCGCGACCTCTACCGGGACGCCGGTGGAGCGGGCGAGGTCCACCAGGCCGTCGAGCGTCGACTGCCGGTGCTCGATCACCGACTGCCGGCCGAGGAGGGTGGCAAGCTGCTGCTCGACGCTTTCGGTCTGGACGATGTGCCTGCTGGTGACGCGATCGAGCTCGGAGCGGAGAGCCGCGATGCGCTCCTCGTATTCGTACTGCATCTCGACCTGGCGGGAGATCGCGGTCCCGATGAGGTCGTCGCGATAGATGAGAAAGCCGGCGGCGGAGATGACGCCGGCGGCGCCGAGCGCAAGGACGACGCAGGCAAACCCGGCGATCCACGGACGCAGCGTGAACGAGCGCGTGCGGCTGTGTCCCGCGATCGTGACGCGCAGTCCGGACCGGCGGCGCGGGTAGGGTTGTCTTTGCTGACTCGGATGGACCATGACCGGCGCGCGGGAAGCGATGCCAGCGATCATGGTTCCACAAGGTTAACGAACGGTTGTCCGGCTGCCGCCTAGCCGCGCCCCGGTGCGATCTCGCTCGTCGCCCGCAGCACCTCGTCGACGTGATCGGGCACTTTCACGTTCCGCCACAGTCTGGCGATAGTCCCGTCGGGCGCCACCAGGAAAGTCGAGCGGTCGACGCCCATATACTTGCGTCCGTACATCGATTTCTCGACCCACACGCCGTAGGCCTTCGCTGTCCGCTTGTCCTCGTCGGCGGCAAGCGTGATGGTGAGGCCGTGCTTCTCCTTGAACTTGTCGTGCGAGCGCGCGCCATCGGGCGAGATGCCCACGATCTGGGCGCCGAGCGCGTCGAAGTCGGCCTTCCGCCCGCTGAAGTCCATGGCCTCGCGCGTGCAGCCGGAGGTGTCGTCCTTGGGGTAGAAATAAACCACCACCGGCTTTCCGCGCTGCGCGGCGAGGCTACAGCGCCCGCCGCCGTCCGTCGGCAGGTCGAAATCCGGTGCCTTGTCGCCTTCTGCTAATGTCGTCATGCTCGGCCCTTCCATAAATGCGTCTGAGCGGCTCCCTGCGAGTCGTTCAAGAGGCTGGTCTAACGTCCTGAATCGTATAGAATCAGCTCTGGTGCAGTTGCGAAAGCGCTGCTTCCGGAAGGGACATGCCACAAGTCGCCGAGTCAACGCAGGAGTCCGGGGCCGCTGGCGGAAAACCAAGGCGCCGGCTGTTCCGCCGCCTTGCGTTGTGGCTGTTGGCCCTCGTGATCGCGGTCTGCGTTGTCGCGGGCGGGCTCTACTGGCAGGCGACCCGCTCATCCATAAGCCTCGTATTCCTCAGCGACAGGGTCGAGGCGGCAATCGCGCAAAGACTTCCCGAAGGGGCGAAGGTCAGCGTCGGAACGACGGCGTTCTCCTACCGTCGCGGCAATGGCGTCACCCTGAGGATCAGGGACATCGAGCTGGTCCTGCCCGGGACGGCCAATGTCGCGGTCAGCGAGCTGTCGACGGTGGCGACGGCCGCAGCGCTTTTCGGGCGCCGCATCGACCTGGACTCGGTAACCGCCTCGGGGGTGGACATCAGGGTCTCCGGCACGCCCCAGGGCCTGCCGCAGGGGACGGGGGCGGACGCGCTCCGACAGGCCGCGATGAGCGTCATGGACCAGGTGATCCAGGCCGACGAGATCATGCGCGGCGCGAATCTGGAGGACGTCCTCGTCCGCGACGCAGCGATCGGGCTGGACGGGCGGCAAGTCGAGATGGAGCCGGCGATCAGGATCGGGGAGGCCAGCTGGCGGCCGCTCTCGCAGAACCGCAGCAAGGCTTGGGTGCGGGTCGTCGACGACGACGGAAGCGGGTGGGACCTGACGCTGGAGCGCCGCACGACCGGCCTCGGCAACCAGCTGATCAACCTGGAGATCGAGGACGTTCCAGCCGCGGCTCTGCTCCCCGCGCTCGCCGGCGCCGACGGCGAGCCGCGCTTCCAGACGAACGTGACCCTTCAGGCGCGCCTGGCGCGCCACGCTGACGGACGCTTCCTCGGTTTGCGCGGGATGCTGTCCGTCGGCGAGGGCCAAATGTCCGTGACCGGCAAGGACGAGATGTACCTGGCCTCCGCGGCGCTGAATTTTGCGCTGGAGGAGACCGGCGACCGTCTCACCATTCCGGGCGGCGAGTTCCGCACGCTGAAGGGCGGAGTGACGTTCGAAGGCGTCGCCGACCTGACCGAGCTGGAGCATATGACGGTCGTAGGACGTATCGTCGATGGCTTGCTACCGACCCCGATCGGCGGGGTCGGTAGCGTGCAGATCATCGGCGGTTCGGCGATGGCGCGCGTGAATTTCGCAGATCTCGGGGTCGAGTTCGAGCGCCTGCATGTCGTGACTCCCGACGGTTCCGCGTCGGCCATCGGCCAGGCGAGCCTCGGCGGCCAGACGCCCGGCCTTTCCTTCGCGCTGTCGATGACGCAGCTGCCCGCCGCGACGGCGCGGGCGCTGTGGCCGCCCTTTGTGGCCGACAAGCTGCGCCTGTGGTTCGACGAGAACGTCAGGTCGGGATCGCTCGGTCCTGCGACGCTGCAGGTGGCGCTGCCGCCCGAGCACATCGGAGCGCGCAACCGGGGCAAGGTGTTGCCGCGCTACGGGCTGATCGGCTCGCTGCCGTTCCGCGACGCGGCGTTCTCGCCGATCAAGTCCTTTCCGGTCATCGATAACGCCGCAGGCGAGATCAGGCTCAGCGACGCGACGGCCAACATTTTCGCACAGTCGGGCGTCGTGAGGGTGCCGGGGCGAGGCACGGTCGATGCGGCCGGGACGACCCTCGTCGTGCCCGAGCTCGGCCGGTTGGAGCCGCGCGGCGACCTACACCTGGAGCTGGCCGGGGAGGCCGGAGCGCTGGCCGCGCTTTCCGACACGCCGCCGCTGTCCATCGCCGCCAAGCGCGGGATCGCCGCCGACGACCTCGAAGGCTCGGCCGCGCTTTCGCTCGATGCCAACATCCCGCTCCACAGCCCGGATTTCACCGACGTGATCCCGAGCTTCCGGCTGATGCTGACCGATTTCTCGAGCGTAACCCCGATCCACGGGCGGAGCATCTCGCAAGCGAACCTCGTGCTGGAGGGAAGTCCGCGCAGCTACACGGTCAAGGGCGAGGGCGTTCTCGATGGCTACCAGGCCTCCGTCGACCTGATCGAAGGCACCGCCGCGCCTGACCAGTCCGCCGTCACGGTCACGCTCGACGCCGCCGCGCGCGAGCGGATGGGGCTCGGCTTCGGAAACCTCGTCACCGGCCCGGTTCAGACATACGTCATGAACACGGGAGAGCTCGGCCAGCAGATCGCGCTCGACCTGAAACAGGCGCGCCTCAACCTGCCGTTCCTCGGCTGGGAGAAGGGCCCGGGCGTCCCGGCGACGGCGAGCTTCGTCATGGAGAAGGTCGGCGAGAAGACCCGCCTGTCCCGGTTCCTCCTGTCGGGCAAGGGTTTCGAGGCGAGAGGCGAACTGACCATCGGTTCGAACGGGCGGCTGGAGACAATGATCCTCGAGCGGATCGCGCTGCGTCCAGGCGACCAGCTCTCGGCGAGCGTAAGGGCGGGCGGTGACGGATACGACGTGCAGGTCAGCGGAAGCATGCTCGATGCACGCGGGCTCATCCGCAGCGCCAATTCAGGGCAGATGGGGGGCGACGCGGACATCTTTCCGGTACGCGTGACACTCGACGTTGCCGCCGTCCGCGGCCAGAACGACGTGACGCTCTCCGGCATCGCCGGAACGATGAGGATAACGCGCAGCGGCCTCGATGCCGTCTCGCTGAAGGGCACCACGGAGTCCGGCGGGCCGTTCGAATGGACGCTGACGCGGGACGGGGAGGTGCGCACGCTGCGCGTCTTCGCCAGCGCCGCGGGCGCCTTGATCCGCTTCGCGGGCATCTACAGCCGGGTGGCGGGCGGCAGTCTGGTGCTCGATTACAGCGGCACCGTGGGAGGGGGTGGCAGCGGCGTCCTGGTCATGCGGGACTTCCGCGTCGTCAACGAAGCCGCGCTGGAGCGCGTGCTGGAGCCGGCGTCGCCGCGAGCCGGAATGGTCCACGCCTATTCAGGAAGCGGCAACGACCACCAGTTCTCCCAGCTCAGAATGCCGTTCCGGCAGCAGGGATGGGTCATCACCTTGGACGACGCGGCGCTGCGCGGGGCGGTGCTCGGCGCAACGGCGGGCGGGACGATCAACGTGCCCGACGGCCAGATGTCGCTGAGCGGAACGCTGATCCCCGCCTTCGGCATCAACAACATCGCCGGGTCGATCCCCATCCTGGGCGCGATCCTGGGCGGCGGCCGCGACGAGGGACTGGTGGGGATCACCTACAAGCTGTTCGGCCCGCTGGACGGCCCGCAGCTCGTCGTAAACCCGATCTCGGCCATCGCGCCCGGCATCTTCCGCAAGATCTTCGAGTATCGCTGAGCCCTACGACGGCAGCACGAGCGCGTGCTTCTTGCGGCCGAGCGAAAGCTTGATGACGCCGTCGGCGTTCACGTCTCCAAGGCCGACCGTCATGTGGGCGTCCGTGACCGGCTCGTCGTTGAGGCGGACGGCCTTGTTGGCGACGGCGCGGCGGACCTCGCCGTTCGAGCCCGCCAGGCCAGCGCGCACGAAAAGCGCCGGCAGGGCCAGCCCGCCGTCGAGCTCGGAACGCGGCACGCCGATCGACGGAAGCGCTGCGCCCGAGCCGCCCTCCTCGAAGGTGCGGCGCGCGGTCTCGGCGGCATCCTGAGCCGCGCCCTCGCCGTGCAAGAGTGTCGTGGCTTCGCTCGCGAGGGTCTTCTTGGCCTCGTTGATCTCCGCGCCCTGCAGGGCTTCCAGACGCGCGATCTCGTCGAGCGGCATCTCGGTGAAGAGCCGCAGGAACCGGCCGACATCCGCATCCTCGACGTTGCGCCAGAACTGCCAGTACTCGTACGGCGAGCGGTAATCGGAATCGAGCCAGACCGCGCCCTGGGCGGTCTTGCCCATCTTCGTGCCCGACGCCGTAGTGATCAGCGGACAGGTGAGGGCATAGAGCTGCTCGGTGCCCATGCGGCGGCCGAGGTCGATTCCGTTGACGATGTTGCCCCACTGGTCGGAGCCGCCCATCTGCAGCACGCAGCCGGTACGCCGGTGAAGCTCGACGAAGTCGTAGGCCTGGAGGATCATGTAGTTGAACTCCAGGAACGAGAGCTCGTGCTCCCGCTCGAGCCTGAGCTTGACGGAATCGAAGGCCAGCATGCGGTTGACGGAGAAGTGCCGGCCGACATCGCGCAGGAAGTCGACGTAGTTGAGCGGGGCGAGCCATTCCGCGTTGTCCGGCATGAGCGCCGCGTTGGGCGCGCCGAAGTCGATGAAGCGCGCGAAGACCGACTTGAGACTTTCCTTGTTGGCCTCGATGTCCTCGACGGAGAGGATGCGCCGCGTCTCGTCCTTGCCGGAGGGGTCGCCGACGCGCGTCGTGCCGCCCCCCATCAGCGCGATCGGCACGCCGCCGGTCTTCTGCAGCCAGCGCAGCATCATGATGGAGAGCAGATGGCCGACATGGAGCGAGGGGCCGGTGCAGTCGTAGCCGACATAGGCGGTGAGCGGGCCACGGGCGAGGAGGGTGTCCAGCCCTTCCGGGTCGGAGCATTGGTGGATGAATCCGCGCTCGCTGAGGATGCGCAGGAAGTCGGAGCGGAACGTGATCATGCTACAGGACTGCGTGCTTGCGAATTGGGTGAGGCGCTGCCAGTTTGCGGCGCTCTTACCATGTGAATCGGCGCGCGACACGGGGTTTCGGCGGTGGCGGACATTCGCACGGCCATCGGCCTGATGAGCGGAACTTCGCTCGACGGGGTCGACGTGGCGCTCGTCAGGACCGATGGGAAACGCATCGCCGAGTTCGGGGCGGCCCGGACCTACCCTTACAGCGACGAGGATCGGACCCTGCTCCGCGAGGCGACGGTGGACGCGCGCGACCTGAGCGACCGCAACGCGCGCCCCGGCCTGCTTGCCGAGGCGGAGGCGCTCGTCACGGCGCGGCATGCCGAAGCGGTAGAGGCCTTTCTCGCGGAAGAGGCGATCCCGCCGGACACGGTCGAGCTGGTCGGCTTCCACGGGCAGACGGTGTTCCACGACCCCGCACGGGCGCTGACGGTGCAGATCGGCCACGGGCAGGCGCTGGCGGATCGGCTGAAGATCGCGGTCGCCTGGGACATGCGCGCGGACGACGTGGCGGCCGGCGGGCAGGGCGCGCCGCTCGCGCCGGTCTTTCATCGCGCCCTTGCAGAGGCGGCGGGGCTGGACGGCCCGGTCGTGTTCCTGAACCTCGGGGGCGTGGCGAACATCACCTATGTCGGGCGCGATGGCGGGCTTCTGGCCTTCGACACCGGCCCCGGGAACGGGCTGCTCGACGACTGGGCGTTCCGGCGGAGGGGCGAGGCGTTCGATGCCGACGGAAGGCTTGCCGCTTCGGGAACGGCTTCCGTGCAGATACTGGAGGCGCTGCTCGGCCATCCGTATTTCGCGCTGCCGCCTCCGAAGTCGCTTGACCGCAACGCCTTCTCCATCGCGGTGCTCTCGGACCTGTCGGACGCCGATGGCGCTGCGACGCTGCTCCGTTTCTCCGCGCTCGGGGTCAAAGCGGCGCTAGAGCACCTGCCCGAGCCGCCGCGCGCCTGGTACGCGTCAGGCGGCGGGCGCCAGAACGCCGAGCTGATGCGTGTGTTGGCGGAGGTCCTTAAGGCCGCGCCCCTGCTTCCGCTTGAGTCGCTCGGCTTTGACGGAGACGCCACCGAGGCGCAGGCGTTCGCCTTCCTCGCCGTGCGCGTCGCAGAGCGGATGCCGCTGACCTACCCGTTGACCACCGGGGTCGCCGAGCCGCTGACCGGCGGCCGGCTCAGCGCTCCGACGGGCCCCGATTAACCTGGAGTCAAGCTTTCTCGTTAATTTTAACCGTTCGCGCTGCGTAGAACACGAGGACGGAAGGGCATGCGCCGGAGATCCGCACCAGAGGTTCCGGTCGGCGAGTCCGACCACGACTCGCGGCTGAAGCTCATCCTGCTGGCTGTGGCGCTTGTTCTTGTTGCGGCTTACGCGGCCTGGGTGACTGACATGCTTGACATGGTGCTGAACGGGATCGCAGGGCTCCTTGGTGCAGGTATCCCGGTCCTGCCCGTGGCGGGAACGGCCGCCGCGGCAATCATTATTTTGCTGGCGCTGCTTGCAATAAGGCGACGCTCGTCGGGCAGTTCGGGAGGTAGGTCGGCGGCGGCGCGGCAGACTGACTTGGCACCTGCCGGGCGCCGGCAGTTCATCGAGACGCTCTCGGGGCAGATCGAGGCGCACGCGAAGTCAGGTCGGCAGGTCGCCATCCATCTCATCGACGTCGACCGTTTCCGCGCGATGAACGAGACGCTCGGGGAGGCCGAGGGCGACAGCTTCCTGCGGATGGTGACGGAGCGGCTTCTTGTTCTCGTCAACCACCCGGAACGGCTGGCACGTGTCGGCGACGACGAGTTCGCCATCATCCAGCCGGAGGCGGGTGGCGCCCGCCACGCGGAGATCTATGCCCGCCGCATCCAGGAGACGATGAAGGACGTCTGCGCCCAGGTGCCCCGCCACGTTCGGCCGGGCGCGAGCCTCGGTGTCGCGGTCTTTCCCGACCACGGCGAGGATGCCGTCAAGATACTCAACTGCGCCGCGCTGGCGCTGCATGCCGCCAAGAACGCCGGCGGGGAGACGTTCCGCGTCTTCTCACGCGACATCGCTACGGCGGTCGACGCGCGCCTTGAAATGGAGAAGGCGATCAGCGACGGCCTGCACGAAGGCTGGTTCGAGCTGCACTACCAGCCGCAGTACGACCTCACCCTACGGCGTCTCGTTGGATTTGAGGCGCTTGTGCGCATGAAGCATCCGGAGCTTGGCGAGATGCTTCCCGCCCGCTTCCTGCCGATTGCCGAAGAGAGCGGGCTGATCCAGCCGCTCGGGGACTGGATCATCCGCGAGGCGATCTCGACGGCGGGCCAGTGGCCGGCGCACCTTGGCCTCGCCATCAACCTCTCGCTGGGGCAATTCGAGCATGGGGACGTCGCGGCGACCATTCTTGGCATGGCCGAGAAAAGCGGCGTATCGCCGTCACGGCTTCAGGTGGAGCTTTCCGAAGCAATCCTGCAGGACGAGACCGGCGCTGCGGAGGAACAGCTGCAGCAGCTTCGTGGCAGCGGCGTCACGGTTGTTCTCGACGATTTCGGGATCAGCCGCTCGCGGCTGAGGGCCCTCTCCGAGATGAGCCTGGACGCAGTCAAGCTCGACACGACGCTCATCGACCGGGTGGGGGCCGACCCGGAGGTGGACAAGCTGGTGCGCAGCCTGATCGGCGCCGCCCAGTGCTTCCATCTCGACGTCCTTGCGGAAGGCGTGGAGCGGGCGGAGCAGGCGCACTTCCTGATGTCGAACGAATGCGCCAACGTGCAGGGCTTCCTGTTCGGCCGGCCGGCGCCTGCGACCGAGGTCGCCGCCATCATCGCCAAGGACATGCGCAAGACGGCGGGACAGCCGGAAGAGTCAGCGGCCTCGTCTCGGTCGGTCGCCTAATCGCCCTCGATCTGGGCCAGGCGCATGTCGAGATAGTTCGCGCAGGTCTCCACGAGCTCGTCCACCGCCCCTTCGAAGAAGTGGTTCGTGCCCGAAACCAGCGAATGGTCGATGGTGATGCCCTTCTGCGTCTTCAGCTTGTCGACGAGGCCCTGGACCGAGTCCGGCGGCGTGACCTTGTCCAGCTCGCCGTTGATGATGAGGCCCGACGACGGGCAGGGCGCGAGGAACGAGAAGTCGTAGAGGTTGGGCTGCGGCGCGATGGACATGAATCCCTCCACCTCGGGCCGGCGCATCAGGAGCTGCATGCCGATCCAGGCGCCGAACGAGAACCCCGCGATCCACACGCCGCGCGCGTCGGGGTGGAGCGTCTGGATCCAGTCGAGCGCCGCCGCGGCATCCGCAAGCTCGCCGACCCCGTGGTCGAAATAGCCCTGGCTGCGGCCGACCCCGCGGAAATTGAAGCGCAGGCATGTGAATTCGCGCTCCTGAAACATGTAGAACAGGCGATAGACGATCTGGTTGTTCATCGTCCCGCCGAAGCGCGGGTGCGGGTGCAGCACCAGTGCTATGGGAGCCGTCTTTGTCCGTGAGGGCTGGTAGCGGCCCTCCAGTCGTCCGTCCGGTCCGGTGAAGATCACTTCCGGCATGCAATGCGTGTCCCATATTTGGCCGATGGGCCGCGGCGCCATTCCTTGACACGCATGCCCGGCATTTCTAGAAACTAGTTTGGAATAATTCAAAACTAGTGCGCCGTGCCCTTTCGGGCAGGGCGCGTATCTAAACACCAAAGGCTTCGCCGGTTTCAAGGATTTCGTCGGGGACAGCGTTTCACATGCAGCAGCGCATCTATTTCGACGCAAACGCCGGGGCGCCGCTCCTCCCGGAGGCGCGCGCAGCGGCTGTCGCCGCGCTCGACGCGATGGCGAACGCTTCGTCGGTGCACGCCGAGGGGCGCGGCGCCCGCGCATGCGTTGAAAGCGCGCGCGCTGCCGTGGCGGAGGCGGTCGGCGGCCGGCCGGAGAATGTGATCTTCACGAGCGGCGCTACCGAAGCGGCCGCGCTCGCGCTCTCCCCGCGCGTCGCCATGGGCGGCGACGTGCAGCCGGTCGGCCGGCTCTACGTCGGTGCTACGGAGCACGCCTGCGTGCTGTCGGGCGGGCGCTTCGCCGGCTCGATGGTGACGGTGCTTCCGGTCACCCGCAGCGGCGTCGTCGATTTGGCGGCGCTGCGGCGCGCGCTGGCCGAGCACGACCCGAGCGAGGGCCGGCCCTATGTCGCGCTGATGCTCGCCAACAACGAGACGGGTGTGATCCACCCGGTGGCGGAGGCCGCGCGCCTGACGAAGGCGCATGGCGGCTATGTCTTCTGCGACGCCGTGCAGGCGCTGGGGCGTATTCCCGTCGACATCGGCGCCCTGGGGGTCGATTTCCTGGCGCTCTCCTCGCACAAGATCGGCGGGCCGCAGGGCGCCGGCGCGCTGGTCCTGGCGGACGGGGCGGTCTCGCCGGAGCCGCTTCTGACCGGCGGGGGGCAGGAGCGGCGCCGCCGCGCCGGCACGGAAAACGTGGCGGCCATCGCAGGGTTCGGCGTTGCGGCGAGCCCCGCGAGGCACCATCTTTCAAATGCGAGCCGGACCGCGGCGCTGCGCGCAAGACTGGAGCGGGAAGTGACGCGGGTTGCGCCGGATGCGTTGATCTTCGGCACCGAGGCGGAGCGGCTGCCCAACACGACGCTCTTCGCGGCCCCGGACCTGCCCGCGGAAACGGCGGTCATCGCCTTCGACCTGGAAGGCATTGCGGTATCCGCCGGGTCGGCATGCTCGTCCGGCAAGATGGCCGAGAGCCATGTGCTCGCCGCGATGGGCGAGCCGCGGGGGATCACGCGGGGCGGAGTCCGCGTCAGC
>CAZMJQ010000426.1:0-10768 GCA_964566475.1 uncultured Propylenella sp.
CTCGGCATCCGGGGCGACGAGGCGGTCAGCATCCGCGGCGTCGCCGATCTCAAGCCACGGCAGATCGTGACCGCCGAAATCACGTTCGCCGATGGCCGCAGGCAGGCGGTGCCCCTGCTCGTCCGGATCGATACGCTCGACGAGCTCGACTACTACCGCAACGGCGGAATCCTGCATTACGTGCTGAGGAACCTCGTGAAGGAGGCCGCCTGAGGGCGGTCAGAGGGCGCCCGAGACGGCCGGAGCCCCGAAATGCCGGGCCGGTCGCTTGCACGGGAATGGGACGGCGGTCATTCTCAAATACGCGTGTGTGAGTCCATTGTGAGTGGCCGCCGAGGCCGCCGGGGCGTAGCTGAACGGCCATGAGACGTTTCCTAAGCCTTCCTGCCGGCCTGCTTGCCGGGCTCCTTGCGCTTGCGCCCGCCGGGGCGGGCGAGCCAAAGGCGCTTGTCGAGCTCTTCACCAGCCAGGGCTGCTCCTCCTGCGTCGCCGCGGATGCCTACTTCGCCGATCTTGCCAAGCGCGACGACGTCGTCGCGATATCGCTCCACGTCGACTATTGGGATTATCTCGGCTGGCGTGACACGCTGGGCGATCCGGCGTACACGGAGCGGCAGCGCTACTACGCCACCGCCCATGGCACGCGCCGGGTCTACACGCCGCAGATCGTAGTCAACGGCGTGAGCGGACATATCGGCAGCGACAGGAAAGCTGTCGAATCCGCCATCGCGCACTCCGCGCTGAAGGTCCCGATCACTCTGCGGCACGGCGACGGCACGGTGGAGATCGAGGTGGCGGCGCAGCCGGATGCCGGTGCCAATCCCGCCACGATACGTTTGGTGCTGCTGACGTCCGAAGCCAGCGTCGCGATTACGCGCGGCGAGAACGCCGGCCGCACGATCGACTACTACAACGTGGTGCGCGAGATACGTCCGATCGGGATGTGGTACGGCAAGTCCGTCGAGATCACGCTGCCCGAGGCCGAGATCATGGCCGATGGCGTCGACACCTGCGCCATCATCGTGCAGGAAGACCTGCCGAGCGGGCCCGGCCCGATCGTCGGCGCGGCCATATTGCGGCACTGAGGCATCAGCGATCCCCCGAAGCCTTGATGACGAGCTCCTCGATTAGCGGAAGCATTCTTTCGACGATCCGCGCTACCCCGGGGGCGTTGGGATGGATTCCGTCACCCTGATTGAGGCCCGCATCCAAGGCCACGCCATCGAGGAAGAACGGGTAGAAGGCGACCCCATACGCATCGGCAAGCTCGGGATAGATCGCGTCGAACTCCGCGGCGTATTCGTCGCCGAGGTTGCGTGGCGCCTGCATCCCCGCAAGAAGCGCCGTCTGACCGCGCTCATCGAGCCTGGCGAGGAGCGCGTCGAGCGCTTCACGCGTCACGGACGGATCGAGGCCGCGCAGCGCGTCGTTCGCGCCGAGCTCGACGATCACGATGTCGGCCTCCGCTGGCACCGACCAGTCAAGCCGGGCGAGCCCGTCCGACGCGGTGTCGCCCGAGACGCCGGCATTGGCGACGGTGACGTCGTGTCCGCGCTGCTTCAGGGCCACCTCGAGCTGCTCCGGGAACGATTCGCCGGGCGCGACCCCGAGCCCGGCGGTCAGGCTGTCGCCGAGGGCGACGATCTCCACCGGCTCGCCCGCGGCCGGCATGGCGCTTGCTGCGAGAAGGACGGCGCCGAAGACCGCAGCGCCGCCTGGCCTCGTTTTGACCTTGTTCATCCCTGTCCTCATTAGTTGGCTAGGACGGTACGATTCGCGACAAATAGTGTGCTAGCCGACGTACTTGCGTGACATGCACGTGATCCATATTCCGAACTTCGCGTTTGATATAGGCAGGCCGGATGGCGAATGAACCCGTAATCCTCCTCACGAACGTAGACCTTACGCTCGGCAGCGGCCCCGCGCGGGTCCACGTGCTGCGCAGCGTGAACCTCTCGGTCTCGCGCGGCGAGAGCATCGGCCTCGTCGGTCCGTCCGGCTCGGGCAAGTCCACGCTCCTGATGGTGATTGCCGGGCTGGAACGCATCGACAGCGGCCGCGTCGCCGTCGCCGGGCAGGACTATACCGGGCTCGACGAGGACGCGATCGCGCGTTTCCGCGGCAGCGAGATCGGCTTCGTCTTCCAGGCCTTCCACCTGATGCAAACGATGACGGCGCTGGAGAACGTGGCAGTCCCGCTGGAGCTTGCAGGCCGCGATGACGCATTTGAGCGGGCTCGCGCCGTGCTCGGGCAGGTGGGCCTCGGGGAGCGGCTGTCGCACTACCCTGCCCAGCTCTCCGGCGGCGAGCAGCAGCGCGTCGCGATCGCCCGGGCGCTCGCCGTGGAGCCATCGATCCTCATCGCCGACGAGCCGACCGGAAATCTCGACGGCGCCACCGGACACGAGATCGCCGACCTGCTGCTCGCCTCGGTCGCCGAGCGAGGCACCACGCTGGTCCTCGTCACGCACGACGTGGAGCTTGCGGCGCGGTGCGACCGGACGGTGCGCATCGCGGGCGGCCGCATCGAGGCCTCCGAGCCGCCGCGACGGCTCATGAGCGCCGCGGGCTCCTGAGCATGCGCGATCTCCCCCTTGCCTTCCGCCTGGCGCTGCGCGAGCTGCGCGGCGGGCTGAGAGGCTTCCACGTCTTCGTCGCATGCATCGCGCTCGGCGTGGCCGCGATCGCCGGCGTCAATTCGGTCTCCAGCGCTCTGACAGAGGGAATCTCGTCCGAAGGGCGCGTGATCCTCGGCGGCGACATCGCGTTCGAAATTCAGCACCGCGAGGCGACCGCGGAGGAGCTTGCCTTCTTCGCGTCGCGCGGCGAGGTCGGGATTGTCGCCGAGATGCGTTCCATGCTGCGGCGCGCCGACGGCGAGGGACAGGTCCTCGTCGAGCTGCGCGGCGTCGATGCGGCCTGGCCGCACGGCGGCGCGTTCAGGCTGGAAGAAGGCTCTGCAGACGGCCAGCGCCTGATGGCGCAGGAAGACGGCGCATACGGAATCCTCGTTGTCCCGGAGCTGCTCGACAGGCTGGGCGCGGAGGTGGGCGACAGCGTCCGCCTCGGATCGGAGACGCTGCAGATCCGCGGCATCATCCGCTCCGAGCCCGACCGCCTGTCGAGCGGCATCGGCTTCGGCCCGCGCGTGCTCGTCTCGCTCGATGCGCTGCGGGCGACGGGCCTCGTGCGGGCCGGGAGCCTGATCGAGTGGATATACCGCATCCGGCTTCCGCAGGGCGCCAACGAGCTCCGCGACATCGGCCAGATGCACGGCGAGGCCGCCCGGCTCTTCCCCGAAGCCGGGTGGGGCGTCAATTCCAGGGACAATGCCGCGCCAAGCCTTCGGCGCAACATCGAGCGCTTCTCGCAGTTCCTGACGCTGGTGGGCCTGACGGCGCTGATCGTCGGGGGTGTCGGCGTCGCCAATGCGGTGTCGAGCTTCGTGGACCTGAAACGCCCGGCCATCGCGACGCTGAAGTGCCTCGGCGCCGGCGGCAGCACGATCTTCCGGATCTATCTGATCCAGATCCTTCTGATAGCCTCGTTCGGCATCGCCATCGGCCTGGTGGTCGGGGCCATCCTGCCGTTCGTCGCCAAGGCTGCGCTCGCCGATCTCGTGCCGACATCTGCCATCGGAATCTATCCGGGCGAGCTGGCGCTGGCCGTGGTCTACGGCCTGCTCGTGACGCTCGGCTTTGCGCTGGGCCCCCTGGGGCGGGCGCGGCAAATGCCGGCGTCGAGCCTCTTCGCCGACCGAGCGATTCATTCCCCGCTCGGGCCGCCGATTTCCTACCAGGCGGCGCGCGCGCTGGTGCTGCTGCTGCTCGCCGCCCTGGCAGTGAGGGTCGCGGGCGACCGGGAGCTGGCTCTGTTCTTCATCGCCGCGGTCATCGGCGCATTCATCGTCCTGCGGCTCGTAGCGTCCGCCGTCATGCTGGCCGCAGAGCGGATAGGCACCGTGCGCGGGACATCGCTCCGGCTCGCGATCCGCAACATCCATCGCCCCGGCGCGCTCACTCCAAGCGTTGTGCTTTCGCTCGGCCTCGGGCTCACGCTTCTGGTCAGCCTGGCGCTCATCGACACCAACCTGCGCTCCCAGCTCTCCAACTCCGTGACCGAGAGAGCGCCGGACTTCTTCTTCATCGACGTGCAGAACGGGGAGCGTCAGGCCTTTCTCCAGACCGTTTCCGCGGCGGCGCCCGGCGGGGAGCTTCTGACGGTGCCGATGCTGCGCGGGCGTATCGTAGAGGTGAATGGCGTGCCGAGTGCGGAGGTTCAGACGCGCGGACGTTCGAACTGGGCGCTGCGCGGCGACCGCGGCATCACCTATTCCGAGACGGTGCCGGAGAACTCGACACTCGCCCGCGGCGAGTGGTGGCCGGCGGACTACGATGGTGAGCCCCTCGTCTCGCTGGAGCGGGAGATCGCCGAAGACCTCGGCCTTGCGATCGGCGACACGATCACGGCGAACGTCCTCGGGCGCAACATCACGGCGCGCATCGCCAACCTGCGCGAGCTCGAATGGGAATCGCTCTCCATCAATTTCGTGCTGGTCTTCTCGCCCAACACGCTCGAGGGCGCTCCGCACGCCCACATTGCCACGCTGCGCCTCCCCGAAAGCTCGGACCGCAACCAGGAGCGCGCGGTGCTTTCGGCCGTAACGGAAGCGTTTCCGGGCATCACGACAATCAGCGTCGGCGATGCCATCGAAGCGGTGAATGCCCTCATTTCCGATCTCGCGCTGGCGGTACGGATCGCGGCGTCGCTGGCGCTCGTGATCTCGATGCTGGTGCTCGGTGGGGCGCTTGCCGCCGGGCATCGCCAGCGCCGCCAGGACGCGGTCATCCTGAAGACGCTCGGCGCCACGCGCCCGGTGCTGCTTTCCGCGTTCTCGCTCGAATACGGGCTGCTCGGGATCGCCACGGCGGTGTTCGCCCTTGCTGCCGGGACGGCCGCATCGTGGTACGTTGTCACGCAGATCATGGAGCTGGAGTTCGCGGTCTATCCTTCGGTGGCGGCGACGGCCGCGGCGACGGCGCTCGCCGTCACGCTGGGCCTCGGGCTTGCCGGCACCTGGCGGATACTCTCCGTGAAGCCGGCCCCCTTGCTTAAGAACCTGTAGGGAATTTAACCTAGAAACCCTGAACTCCGGCGGTTTTCGCGGCACGATGCCTTGTGCGCCGGGCGCAAGATCGCCATATTCCGACCCGACGCTCTACCAAAGTCGGGGCAATTTCGAAGGAGGAACCTTCCATGGCTGAATACGACCGGCAGTACCAAACTGCCGCTCGCGGAGGTGCCGGCGCGCGGGTCCAGGCCGTTGACGAAGGTCTGCGCGCCTTCATGCTCGGCATCTACAACAACATGGCGATGGGTCTCGCCATCACCGGCATCGTCGCCTATGGCGCGTTCAGGTGGGCGATGAGCGATCCGGCCGTGGCGCAGACGCTTTACGGCAGCCCGCTTCGCTGGGTGATCATTCTTGCCCCGCTGGCCTTCGTGTTCGGCCTGTCGGCGATGGTGCACAAGATGCAGCCGGGAACGGCGCGCATGGTCTTTCTCGCCTTCGCGGCGGTGATGGGCCTTTCGCTTTCGTCCATCTTCATCGTCTTCACTGGCGAAAGCATCGCACGCACGTTCTTCATCACGGCGGCCTCGTTCGGCGCGCTCAGCCTCTACGGCTACACGACCAAGCGCGACCTCAGCGGGATGGGCACCTTCCTGTTCATGGGCCTGATCGGGCTGATAATCGCCATGATCGTGAACTTGTTCCTCGGCTCGACCGCGGTGCAGTTCGCGGTCTCCGTCATCGGCGTGCTGATCTTCGCAGGCCTCACCGTCTATGACACGCAGCGGCTGAAGAACACCTACGACTTCGTCGCGCATGACAGCGTCGCGGCTGGGCGAGCCTCCATCATCGGAGCGCTGCAGCTCTATCTCGACTTCATCAACCTGTTCATGTTCCTGCTGCAGTTCATGGGCAACCGGAACTGACGCCAGCGGAACGCGACAGCCTTAAACGCGGCGCCTCGGCGCCGCGTTTTCTTTTGTGAAAGCGTAGCGCGGCGCGCTACGCCTTTCGCCATGGCAACCGACGTCCTTCTCAGGCCCACCACGGAATCCGACCTTACCGCCGTCACCGTCATCTATGGCGAGGCGGTGCGTACCGGCACGGCTTCATACGAGATCGATCCGCCGGACATCACCGAAATGACGCGGCGCTGGCGCGAGCTCGCGGCCAGGGGCTATCCGCATCTGGTGGCCGTGCGCGGAAACACAGTCCTCGGCTACGCCTATGCCGGTCCCTACCGGCCGCGGCCCGCCTATCGCTATCTCGTCGAGGACAGCATCTATCTCCTGCCGGAGGCCCAGGGCTGCGGCATCGGCCGCGCGCTGCTCGGCGAGCTGATCGGCATTTGCGAAGGGCTGGGGTTCAGGCAGATGGTTGCCTTCATCGGCGGCGGGACTGAGCATAACGCCTCGGTCCGCCTGCATCTGGCGCTGGGATTCCGCCGGGTGGGCGTCATCGAGGCTTCGGGCTTCAAGCACGGCCGTTGGCTCGACACCGTGCTGATGCAGCGTCCGCTCGGGGCGGGCAGGACGACACTGCCCGAGGAGGCGCCTAAGCCCTGACGAGAGACAGCTTCGGCCGATCGAGGATCTTGAGCACGCCGGCGAGCTCGTGGCCGCGGCGCATGATCAGGCCGGTCGCCGCGACGATGCGGTAGGCGCCCTGCTTGCGCGCATGCCCGGCGATTTTCTCCACCCGGAACATCGGCATCTCGCTGGTACGGCGGAAGATCGAAAAGACGGCGCGATCCTCGAGATGGTCGATGGCGTAGTCCCGCCATTCACCTTCGGCGACCTTGCGCCCGTAGACGCGAAAGATGGTGCTCAGCTCGCGCCTGTTGAAGGAAACCTGCTTCGGGGGAGCGGACGGCTGGATGCAGGTCGCGACCCGCCGTCCGCCATAGGACCAATCCTCACTCTCGCTCAACGGCGCCTCCCTTCCTTTGTGACGGCAGCATAACGCGATTGAAGAGGCTTGCGCCAGCAAAAGCACGGACACCGCAAAGGCCCGGTTCATGGCACGGTGCAATTCCACAAATATGCCCCGATTCAGCCTTTCGCACGCCACGCTGGCTGACGATGGTCCCAGCGTTGCCTCGTGCCCGGCTTGGAAGGCGGCGGATATCCAGCCCCCAGCCCCCAACGTCTTCCGTTCGGTCGGGCATCAATATGGTTCAATCCCCCAGAGGTACACCCTGGGCCGGCCCGTTGGGCCGGCCCTTTTCGTTGCGTTGCAGCGCGGCGCGGCGAACCAATTTCCCGCAGTGCACGAGCGGCGGCGGACCGCCTATTATTCCTCCCGTGGCGAGAGTTGATTCGGGAGGCTGAGATGCCGCGTCTGTTCACCGCCCTTGAGATCCCCTCCCCGATCGCCTTCTCCCTTTCGCTCTTGCGCGGCGGCCTGCCCGGTGCGCGCTGGGTCGACCCGGAGAACTACCACATCACGCTGCGCTTCATCGGCGACATCGATTCGCGAACCGCAGACGAGGTCGCCCGCGCGCTGGCGCGGGTCGACCGGCCGCGCTTCGACATGGCGCTCGACGGCCTCGACGCCATGGGCGGCCGGAAGCCGCATGCCATCGTGGCCTGCGTGAAGGGGTCACCCGCTCTGAAGGAGCTGCAGGCGGAGCACGAGCGGATCATCCAGCGGATCGGGCTGGAGCCCGAGCGCAGGCGGTTCCGCCCGCATGTGACGCTGGCGCGGATCAGGAGCTCGAGCGAGGCGGACGCGGCGGCCTACCTGGCGCTCCGCGGCGACTTCAGGACCGCGCCGTTCCCGATCGGCCGCTTCGTGCTCCTGTCGTCGAGGGCCTCGAAGGGCGGCGGGCCGTATCTTGTCGAGGAGGCCTACCCGCTCGCGGCTTGAGCGTTGCGAGACGCATAGGCAAGACATGCGGTGATGTCTTCTCGCCGGAGCCCGGGATAGTTGGCGAGAATGTCTGCCTCGCTCCAGCGGTCCGCCATGAGGCCGATGACGAACTCGACAGAAAGGCGCGTGCCGCAAACGACAGGCTTCCCGGCGAGTATCTCGGGATCGAGAGTGATGCGTTCGTTCATGAGCCATTCTCCCACGGCCCAACCTTACGCGAACAGGCCATGCACATACCAGACGGGGCTTCCCGTCTCGCGGCCGTAGAGGCCCTCGCGGAAGAGCCAGAAACGACGGCCCTCGGCATCCTCCACCCGGTAGTAGTCGCGCGTGGCGCGGCCGACATCCTCCGGCCGCCACCATTCCGGCGCGATGCGTTCCGGTCCTTCGGCGCGCGCCACTTCATGCAGCACGCGGCGCCAGCGGAAACGCAGCGGCGGGCCCTCCGGCACCTCGGCCACCGCATCGACCGGCTCGGGCCGGGCGAAGAGGCGCAGCGGCCGGTCCGGCGGCGTCTCGATATGCCTCTCCGGCAGCGCCCACCAGGCCGGGGTGGCGCCGGACGAGCCCGCCAGCGGCACGGCGCTGACCGCGCGCTCGGGGACATGCGTGTCGACGGCGAGCGGCCGGGTGATCCGCTGAGGCCCGAGGCGCGCGCCGAGCCGGTCGACCAAGTGGGTCAAGCTGGCGTCGCTCTCCGTCGAACCGGCGAGATCGATCTGCGTGGCGTCGAACGGCTCGGCCGCCAGCACCGCCAGGCGGACCATGTCGAAGCCGAGGCCGGCCTCCCATTCCGAGCCGATGGCCGACAGGCGCTCGGCAAACAGCCGGGTCACGACGTTTGCCTCGCGCAGGCCTCCCGCGGTGCGGACGCCGACGCGGCTCGCCACCCCGTCGACGCGGAAGAAAACCGCCTCCAGAAGCCGCGCACCGAGCCCGTGGCGCTGCAGCGCGGGCGCGATCGCCTGGGCCAGGGCACGCACGGTCTCGAGCAGCGAATCCCGGTCGAGCACCGGCTCGGCGAAACGGCGCTCGGCGGAGAACTGCGGCGCCGGACGGCGCGGCGTGAGCACTTCGTCGAGATGGCCGAGGGCCTGGTCGAGGCGGGTCACCAGACCGCTGCCGAAGCGGGCCGCGAGCGGCGCGCGCGGCTTGCCGTAAAGCTGCCCGATCCGCTTCAGCCCCAGCCGGTCGAGCAGCGCCTCGTCCTCCGACGCGATCCTGAGCGCCGCGACCGGCAGACCGGCGAGCGTTGCGGCCTCCTCACCCGCCGGCACCACGCCGCCCTCTCCGTAATGCGCCAGCGCCCAGGCGGCGCCGGCGGTCGAGGCTATGGCCCCGCGAGCGGCAAAGCCCTGGCCGGAAAGCCGCCCGAGGCAATCGGCAAGCAGCGCCGTCTCGCCGTCATCGTTCCCTTCGGCGAAGAGATGCGCGCAGCCGGAAATATCGAGGAACAGGCCGTGCGGCGGGTCGAGCGCGACCAGCGGCGTGTAGCGGTCGCACCAGTCGGCTATCCTCTCCAGGAGCCCCAGATCGGCCGCCTCGTCGGCCTCCACGACATGCAGGTCGGGGACGGCGCCGCGCGCGTCGGCAAGGCTCGCGCCGAGACGGATGCCGCGCTGCTCGGCAAGCCGGTCGGCGGCGATGACGCGGAGCGCGTTCCTGATCTTCGCCACGATGGCGAGCGGCAGGCCCTCAGGAGGCGCGCCGGCGGGCGTCTCCTCCCCGAGCCGCCGGCGGCGGATGAGCCTGTCGGTGGGAAGGCGCGGCAGAAAGAGGCTGAGGATGCGCAGGGGCGTTCCCCTCCCCGTGCCCTGCCCCGGGCTTGGCCCCCGATTCGGCCCCGGATTCGGCCCCGGATTCAGCAAAGCGTCGCTCATGAGACCTCCACTCCACGCTGAAACGGCCGCCGGCCGGGCCGCCTCGGTTCTTCTCCAGCGCCAGGCGCCAGGCCATGCGGCCGCCACCGGCGGCGAACCCGCCGATCGTCCCGGCCGGCGCGGGCCGCACGAGGAAGCGCAGCTCCGCCGCGCTCGGCTCGGAATGGCCTGCAAGCCGCAGGAGAAAGCCGGTGACGCCGTGGTCGCGGGCGCGCAGCGCACAGCGGCGGGTGGCGGCGAGGTCGAGCGACGCCTCGCGCAGTTCGCACACCGCCAGCCCCACGCCGGAGCAGCCGAGCGCCGCCTCGAAGGCCCACAGCGCCTCGCCCTCCGTGCGCGCCGTCACCTCCACGATGCGGGCCGGATCGAGGCCGAGCGCGGCAAGGCCGGGGGCGTAGAGCCGGCCGGTCTGGCGGCGCAGATCCGCCTCGCTGACCCACACGAGCGCCGGCCCGCCGCCGGCCCCGGCAAGCCGCGCGGCCAGCGCCAGCACGAAGCCGGCGGCCGCGCCGCCGTCGCGGCTCTGAGCGGCGCGGATCTCGTGCAGCGCCGCCAGCGGCAGCCCGCCGCCGAGCGCCGCGTCGAGAGGCTCGACGCCGAGAGATAGGCGCCCCCGCCGCGGACGCGGCCTGAGCCCGGCCGGCGCGTCCCTGCCGCCGGCCGGCCCGCCGCCGGGCGCAGCGTCAGGCTCGCGAAGGAGCATCCGCTCCCCGTCGGCGAGGCGGCCTTCCATGCGGGCGATGTCCCGGCGCAGACGGGAAAGCTCCGCCTGCGCCGCGGCGTTGAGGGCCATGGCGAGCTATTGGGATGTTCTACGTTTGTTCTTATTGATTCCGCATCGGCGGAGGCGTGTCAAGGCAATCGCGGAAGCAGTCTCTTGTAACGCCTATTGCGGCGTCACCGTCGAGGCCGGCGTTCCGGCATTGGCGTTGTGGATGTTGTAGTT
>CAZMJQ010000427.1:0-3214 GCA_964566475.1 uncultured Propylenella sp.
CGACCTGCCAGCCATGCCCGCAATCCGTCGTCTTCGGTACGAAGCCCGCTTTGCGCAGGCATAGCAGATTGTCCTCGCGCATCAGCCGCAGCACGCGCTTGTGGTTGGCCTGCCAGCCCTCGCGCCCGACCAGTGCCCCGATGCGCCGATAGCCATAATGCGGGTTGGCCAGCGCCAGGCGCTGGATCGCATCGCGCAGGCCGGCCTCCTCGCGGCGTGGCGCCGACGCCTGCCAGTGCCTATAATAGCCCGCGCGGCTCACGCCCGCGAGCCGGCACATCCGTTCCACACCGATCATGCCTTGCAGTCCGGATGCCATCATCGCCTGGATGAGCGAGTAGATGCCGTCCCGCCAGGCGCGCCGCTCCGCTGGCGCTCTCCCCCGACGTGCTGCAAGGCTTGCTGAAAAAAAAAATCGAGATCGACCGTCTGCTGGCCGACCAGCCGTTCCAGCTCCGCGATCCGGGCCAAGGCCTTCGACAGATCCTCAGACCAGCCTGACGGCGCAGGATTTGTGGGCTGCGGCCGCTTCGCTTCGTTGCGCCGCGGACGCCCGGCACCACGCAGTGCTGCAGCCCCGCCGGAGCTAAACTGCTTCTGCCACTGATAGAGACCCTTGCGCGAAACACCGAGCTCTCGCGACAGCTTGCTCACATTCGCGCCCATCGCCATGCGCTGCACCGCGGCAAGCTTCAACGCGCGAGGGAACCGTCGCCTCGAATCCTCTTTCCTCATCAGCCCTCCTTGGCGGAGAACTGTTACCCTTTTGTGTCTCAGTTCAGGGGTGCACTACACCATGTCTCCGGAATGTTATGTTACCCATCTCTCAGGAAGGGCACCCCATAGGTTCGAAGCCTGTCGGGGGAAGCGGTTTCGGGTCCGGCCCAGAGGTTCATTCCGCGGGGAGGCTGGGTGGTCGGGCGGGACCCGCCGGTCTAGGATCGGGCGGGATCCGCCGTCAGGACGGCTGCGCTGCCTTGCGCTCCGGCGCCCGTCCAGTCGCCATCGCGCCGCACGCGCAGCGGGGGTGCGCCGCCGTCTTTTTCCTGACCCATGTAGACGGTGAGGTGCGGGAAGGGGATCTCCACGCCCGCTTCGTCGAACACCTCCTTCACGACCTCGTTGTAGGCGCGTCCGACCGCCCATTGCGAGCCGGGCAGGGTCTTGATGCGCACCCGCACGATCACGGCGGAATCGGCGAGCTGGTTGACGCCGAACATCTCCAGCTGGTCGATGATGACCTCGGCGATCTCGGTCTCCTTCAACCTGTCGTAGGCGACCTCGAGCAGGCGCTTCACCTCGCGGACGTTCTCCCGATAGGCGACGCCGATATCTGCGACATGATAGGAGTAACCGCGCATGAAGTTCGACACCGCGTCGACGGAGGAGAAGGGGACGATGTGGTAGGTCCCGTCGACGCTCCGCAGGCCGACCGACCGGACCGTCAGCCTCTCCGCCACTCCGGTGACGCCGCCGACGGTGACGACATCCCCCTCGTTGATGGCATTCTCGAACTGGATGAACAGCCCAGTGATGATGTCTTGGACGAGCTTCTGCGCGCCGAACCCGATGGCCAGCCCAACGACACCTGCGCCGGCAAGGAGCGGGCCGATGTTCAATCCGATCTGCGATAGCCCCAGCATCAGGCCGAGCACGACGAGCGTGATCAGCGCCGCGTTGCGGAAGAGGGCGAGCAGCGTCCGCTCGCGCGCCGTCGGGACCGTGCCGTAGGAAGGATTGAGCCGAAAATCGATCCACGAAGAGACGCCGAGCCACAGCGCGAGCGCGATCAGCGCCGTCAGCGCCGCGCCGAGAAGGCCGGCCACGAACGCGGAGCCTGCATCGCTCGTCAGCCATGCGACGACGCTCACGATCTCCCACACCTCGATAAGCGCCAGCACTACGGCGATCAGGACGACGATGCGGACGACCTTGAGGATCGTCGGCACGTACTGGTTCAGCTGACGCTCCAGGAGCGGAAGGCGCAGGCGGACGTCTTCGGGAAGTCGCATGCCGCCTGTGATCGCGCGGCGGATCACGGCCATCACGACGGCGGCGCCAGCGAGCACGAGGACCGTCTGCAGCGTGCAGGCGAGCATGAAGTCCAGTGCTTGCCCGGGCCGGGTCACCGAGACGAGGAACATAGCCAGAACATAGAGGATCGCGACGAGATGCCAGAGCCCCGCGAACAGGTGGAAGGCCCGCCGCGAGGATACGCCGGGCAGGCCGGAGCCGTACTCGCGTATCGCCGCCCCGACCGGTCTCTTGTTCTGCAGGATGACGACGACAGCGATGATCGCGGTGGTCAGCAGGATGAGCATCCTGAGGCCGCGGCCGAGCAGCACGGAGCCCAACGAGCTCGCCAGCGGCACGAAGAACAGGATGCCGTAGAGCCCAGGAAGCCCGCCAGCCGCGCCAGCCAGAAATGCCAGTAATTGGCCGCGAGGTCGTTCAGCGGCAGGAGCCGCAACGCAGCGTAGCGGGGCGCCAGCAGGAAACGGATCGCGACCTTCGTCGCCTCCACGATGAGGAAGGCATTCAGGAAGTATGCCGTCTGGACCCGCATCTGGCCCAGCTCGTTCCCGGAGAACAGCGCGAAGCCGTACCCGACCCCCCAGGCGACAAGGATGACCGCCAGATCGATCAGTCCCCCGATCACGAGAAGGACGAGGCGCCCGATCGTGCCGCCGCTCGCCGCTCGGCGCTCAAATGTGGCGAACAGGCGATGCGTGAAGGAGCGCAGAACGTAGAACGTGCCGAAGGCGACGAGGGCGACGAGACCCACACGGATGAGCGTCATGCCGAGGAGGTCCCAGTCGATCGGGGACCCGCCGCTGGCGACGGTCGACAAGCCGTAAAGCGAACGCGCGATCTGCAGGACAAGCGCCGATGTCGTCTCGGCCGCCTGCTTCGTGTAGGCGCCTATCCGTTGCGCGAACGACGTGCTCTCGGCGGGCGCAGGTTGGGCGGCGGGAGCAGGCTGACCGGCGGCCGCCGGCGCTGCCTGGTCAATTGCGCTCCGCAGATAGGTGATCAGTGCCGCGCGCGCCTCCGCATTTTCCAGCGCCTCGATCAGCGCACGGGCGAGCTCAGGCTGGATCGGCGCCGGGGCTTCTGCCGCCGGCTCTTCGGTGGCCGGCGCCGACTGTAGGCCGAGCGGTACTTGCGCGTGCGCGGGCCATGACGCCAGCACGCCGATGCAAGAGAGAATGAC
>CAZMJQ010000428.1:0-3820 GCA_964566475.1 uncultured Propylenella sp.
CGCTTCGCCGCCTCCAGACATAGAATGTAGTCGAAGCGCAGTGTCGCCCGGTCTATCGCGGCCCCGCGCGCCTCCTGATCGACCGTGCCGCTTGCTTGCCAGCGCCGTACGAAGCCGCCGTAGAGATCGCCGCCGGGGTCCTTCATCGCCGCCCACTCCGCGGTGACCAGCTCGTTCCTGGGCGCGGCGGCGGCGAGTCCGTGAGCCTCCTCCATCGCGGCGTTGACCGAGTCCACATCCGCTCGGTGCCGCGAGAAGGGCTCGCTTGAGACCGCGATCAGGCCGAGCGCCCTGGACCTGATCTCCGTCGCTCTTTGGTGCGCAGCCGGATCGAAATCATAGGTTTCCTCCCCGGATGAGCGACATGCGGACAGCGCGATTACGACGGCCAGGACGAGGCCGAGCGGCGCCAGCGATTGGATGACCTTCATGACGATCCGCCTCCCTTCGCGAAATTGATGGAAATCGCACGGCCTGCCAACCCGTTCGAAGAGGAGGCGGCTCAATTCGAGGTGGCGCGGGGCTCTTCCGACACGACAAGCGCGGCAGCCGCAAGGTCCTCGAGCGCCGTCCCCACGCTCTTGAAGAGCGTGATCTCCTCGTCCGATACCCGGCCGGGAGCCGTCGCGCGGCAGAGATCGAAGAGATCGCCGCAAATATCGGCCTCTGTCATGACGCCGGACGCCAGCGGCTGGACGATGTCGCCTGCCTCCTTCAATGCTCCGGCGCGCGTGTCGACGAACACGCGTGCGCGGCGGATCGCCGTGTCGTCGGTCTCGCGCATCGCCGGCGTGAAGGCCCCGACCAGGTCCAGATGCGCGCCGGGCTTCAGCCACTCGCCCTTCACCAGCGGCTCGCTCGCCATGGTCGCGCAGGACACGACGTCGGCCTCACGCACCGCTGCCTGCAGGTCGGGCACGGCCTCCACCGAATAGGGCAGGTCCGCGAGATCCGTCGCGAGGCGCTGGGCGCGCTCCCGATTGCGGTTCCAGACGGCGACGTGCCTGATCGGGCAGGCATTCGCATGCGCTTCGATGAGATAGGGCGCCAGCGCGCCCGCGCCGACCATGACGAGCCGGTCCGCATTCCTCCGCGCCAGATAGGAGGCGGCGAGGCCCGACGCCGCGGCGGTCCGCCAGAGCGTCAGCGCGCCGCCGTCGATGAGCGCCAGCGGCGTGCCTGTATCGCCGGCCATCAGGAGATAGCTTCCCGAGAGGGTCGGCAGGCCGCGGCTCGCATTGGCGGGATAGAGGGAGACGACCTTCACGCCGACATAGCCGCCGCCGGCGGCCTCCGCCGCGCTCCACGCCGGCATGAGAAGCAACGTCGCGTCGGGCTCGCCAGTCCTTTCGATCGTGTGGTGATGCCGCAAGGGCGTGACGATGCCGCTGCGGAACGCGCCGCGCAGGGTCTCGATCAGCTTGGGGAAGGTGAGTACGCCTCGGAGGTCTTCAGCCGTTACGATGCGCATCGGGTCGTCGGCTCAGCTGCGCTCCGGGCGCGGCAGGAACGCCGATGACTCCGAGGGGCGCCCGGCGACCGGACCGGGCGCGCCGCGCTCGGAGCGCCCGGAGCGCTCGGCCCTTGCCTGCCAGGCCGAGGCTTCACGGTCGCGCTCGCGCGCACGTCGGCGATGCCTCCGCTGACCGCTCCAGGCCACGAGGCCGCCCACCAGCGTGCCGAGCACGAAGATGGCAAAGGCGAGCTGGTAGAGCGCCAGATCGATCCGAAGGACCGGGTCGGACGTGTCGAAGGGATTGAGGTGAACGGTGACGCTGTGATCGTTGGCGACGGCAAGCAGCACGACGGCTACCAGCACCGGCAGCAGGATCGTCCATTTCACCAGGCTGCCAAGCGTGCCCAGCACATTCACTCTCCGGCGTTGAGGCGCTCGCGCATGTCCTTGCCTGTCTTGAAGAAGGGCACGGATTTCTCGGAGACGACGACCTGCTCTCCCGTGCGCGGATTGCGCCCCATGCGGGCCGGCCGGTTCTTCACGGAGAAGGCGCCGAAGCCGCGCAGCTCCACCCTGTCGCCGCGCGCGAGCGCGGTCACGATCTCCTCCAGAATGGCATTGACGATGTGCTCTACATCGCGCTGGTAGAGATGCGGATTGCGCTCCGCAATCCGCTCAATGAGCTCCGACTTGATCACCGCTGGCCCCCTAGCGATCGGATCGCCCGATCATCGGAGCCTGCCAAACGGACAGTAGACCGTCAACCAGAAGTCTTTGCGGGAAGACCGGCGCGGCGGTCGGATCGAGGCCGACGAGCCGTGCCAGGCCGGCGGCGGCGCCGGCGGTGAGCGACCCCATGAAGGATTCGTCCCGCTTCCACTCGCGCGCCGGAAGGTCTTCCGCGATGCCCCTGTCGGCGGCAAGCCAGGCGCGCGCTTCCGCGTCCCCCCCGACCTCGTCGATGAGCCCGCGCTCAAGCGCCTGGCGACCGGTGAAGATGCTGCCGTCGGCCAGGTGGCGTGCCCGGGCCGCCGTGAGGTTACGCCGTTCCGCGACGAGGCCGACGAACCAGTCATATGTGTCGTCGACGACGGATTTGATCATCGCCTCCGCGGCCGGATCCGTCTCCTTGAACAGCGACGGCTCGCCCTTCAGGGGCGCGCTCTTGATCTCCTCGTACTCGGCGCCGATCTTCTCGAGCAGCGCCTCGAAATGAGCATACTGGAAGATGACGCCGATCGAGCCGGTTATGGCGGATTCGCGCGCCACCACCCGGTCTGCGGCAATGGCGGCCATGTAGGCGGCCGATGCGCCGACGCCCTCGATGACGGCCACGACCGGCTTCTCCTCGGCCGCGTCGCGGATCGCACGGTAGAGCGCCTCGCCGCCGCTCGCGGCCCCGCCGCCGGAATCGATTCGCAGCAGGATCGCCTTCACCGAATCGGACTTGGTCGCCGTCTCGATCACCTTGACCGCGCCGGGACGCGTGGCGATGAACCCGTCGACCTTTATCTCCGCGACATGCCCGCGGCGCTCGAAGCCCTCGATGTCCCATGCGTATGCCGCGGCGACCGCCACCGCCACGACGAGGACGAGCAAGGCCGTGACCCGCCAGAAGCTCGCCCGTCTTCTCAGGCGCCGGCGTTCAAGGATCGATTCGGTGTCCATCCGACTGACCTCCAGATTGCGCGCGCACCTAACAGCGCGGCATCGGTCCGGGCAAGCTGTCGCGCAACTTCTGAGCTGTGGGCCGCAGCAGCGTTGTTCTGGCCGGCCGCACGCCGCCTCTGCTAGCGTCGATGCATGAGCAAGGGCGAGCCGCACGAGACTCCCGCGCCTGAAGCGGACTTGTCCCCGCCGGGGCGCGTCACCCCCATGATGGAGCAATATATCGAGATTAGGGCAGCGAACCCGGACTGCCTGCTCTTCTACCGCATGGGGGATTTTTACGAGCTTTTCTTCGACGATGCGGAGAAGGCGTCGCGGGCGCTCGGCATCGCGCTCACGAAGCGCGGCGGGCACCTGGGCGAGGAGATTCCCATGTGCGGGGTCCCCGTCCACGCGGCGGACGACTACCTCCAGAAGCTGATCGCGCTCGGCCACCGCGTCGCCGTGTGCGAGCAGACGGAGGACCCCAAGGAGGCGAAGCGGCGCGGGGCAAGATCGGTGGTGCGGCGCGCGGTCACGCGGCTTGTCACGCCCGGCACCATCACCGAGGAGCGGCTGCTCGATTCCGGCCGGCACAATTACCTGGCGGCGCTGGTAAACGTGCCGGGAAGCGACGGCGCCGACCGGTACGCGCTCGCCTGGATCGACATCTCCACGGGGGACTTCCGCATCTCCGAGTGCGGGCCGGGCGGGCTC
>CAZMJQ010000429.1:0-7376 GCA_964566475.1 uncultured Propylenella sp.
CGCTTTCCCGGAAGCGGCAGGCTGAAAGACAAGGTCGCATTGGTGACGGGCGGCGATTCCGGCATCGGGCGCGCCGTATCGATCCTGTTCGCACGCGAGGGCGCGAAGGTCGCCATCGTGTTCAAGGAGGAGATCCAGGACGTCGAGCTCACCTGCGAACGGATCAGGGCGGAGGGCGCGGAGCCTTTCGCGATCCGCGGCGACGTCGGGCGGAAGGAATTCTGCGAAGAGGCGGTGGCCATGACGGTCGAGCAATTCGGTGGGCTGGACGTGCTCGTGAACAACGCGGCCGAGCAGCACGTCGCGCAGGAGCTCACGGACATATCCGAGGGGCAGCTGGAGGAGACCTACCGCACCAACATCTTCGGCTACTTCTTCATGGCGCAGGCGGCGCTCCCGCACATGAAAGAGGGGTCGGCGATCGTCAACACGACCTCGGTGACCGCCTATCGCGGCAGCAGCCATCTCGTCGACTATGCCTCCACGAAAGGGGCGATCGTCGGCTTCACGCGCTCGCTCTCCTCGCAGCTTGCGGAGAAGGGAATACGCGTGAACGCTGTGGCGCCCGGTCCAATCTGGACGCCTCTCATTCCGGCGAGCTTCGACGCGAAGCACGTCGCGAAGTTCGGCACGAACGTGCCGCTCGGCCGCGCCGGCCAGCCGAACGAGGTGGCGCCGGCATTCCTCTTCCTCGCCTGCGACGATTCCACCTATTTCACGGGCCAGGTGCTGCACCCCAACGGTGGCGAAATCGTCGGCGGGTGATTATAACTGCCTGATCTGTAAGCCACCCGATGCGCTATCGGGTTTCCGGAGGGGGCGCGCGGGAGGAAGCTTGTTGTTGGTGAAAGGATGTAGGCCGGCCGTCATCGCCGCCCTGATTTTGCTGTCCGCAGGGCCCGTCGCTGCGCAGAGCTTCGAAACGCTCGTGGAAGAGGCGCTGGAGCGCCAGCGGGCAGGCCAGGGCGAAGCGGCGCCACTGATCCCGCCCCCCGGCGCCCCGCCCGCAGCGGGCGCGCCGCCGCCTGCCGCTCCAGGCACGCCGCCGGCCGGACAGACACTCAGTCCGGTCGAGCTCGGCCCGCGGCCCTACACGCCGCCGGTCGTCGAGACACCGCCTGAGGAGGCTCCTGCGGCGGGCGCGCCCTCCACGGCCCCCTCCACGGCACCGGCCCCGGGAACCACGACGGCGCCCGCGCAAGCGCCGGGGGCGGAGCGCACGCGCGAGAGCCTTCAGCCTGCCGAGGTGAATGCCGCAATGTTCAGCGAGGAAGCGCTCGCGGTGCGCGGCGCCAACCCGCTCGTGCTGAAGGCGCAGGTGCTGCTCGACCGTGCCGGCGCATCGCCAGGCGTGATCGATGGCTATGCGGGCGGCAATCTCGCCAAGGCGGTCGCTGCGGTGGAGACGGTGCTGGGCGTCCCGATCGACGGCGTGCTCGACCGTCAGGTCTGGGATGCCCTCAGGGGCGATGGGACGAGCGACGCGCTCGTCGAATACACGATCACGGATCAGGATCTCTCCTATCCGTTCGCTGCCGCGATTCCGGAGGACTACGCTGCACAGGCCGAGATGCCGAGCCTTGGCTATACCGGGCCGCAGGAGATGCTCGCCGAGCGCTTCCACATGGATGCGCGGCTGCTCGCCGCGCTCAATCCGGGGGCGGACTTCTCGCTCGCGGGCACCACGATCTGGGTGACCTCGGTCGAGGGCGCGCCGGTGACGGGCACAATCGCGCGCATCGTGGCGGACAAGGGGCGCTCGCAGGTGCGCGCCTACGATGCGCAGAACCGGCTGATCGTCGCCTACCCCGCGACGATCGGCAGCGCGGAGAACCCGTCGCCCGTTGGGGAGCACAGAGTGGAGGCGGTCGCGCCAAACCCGGTCTACTACTACGACCCGGCCAACTTCGTTCAGGGAGGCAACATGCAGAGGCTGACGCTTCCCTCCGGTCCCAACAATCCGGTCGGCTCGACATGGATCGATCTGTCGGCGGAAGGCTATGGCATCCACGGGACGCCGGACCCCACGCAGATCGGGAAGACGGCGTCGCACGGCTGCGTGCGTCTCACCAACTGGGACGCGGAGGAGCTGGCAGGGCTGGTCGAGCCCGGCGTGGCCGTTTCGTTCGTGGAATGACCGGGGCGCGCCGCGGCGCGTGGGTCTTCGCCGCGTTGCTCCTTATCGGCACGGTCGAAGCGTCTCTCGTCGCGGCCGAAGGGCCGCGGCTTCCCCGGCCGCGGCCCGCCGTCGAGACCGCGGAACCCAGTCAGCCGCCGATGGAGGCGGAAGAAAGCGCGTGTCTTGCGCGTCTGCGTGCGCTCGGCGTCACGTTCAGCACGAGACCCGCCATCGAGCCGGGAAGCGCGTGCGCCGTGCCGCATCCGCTGAAGGTGAGCGCGCTGGGCGGCAGCGTGGAGATCGCGCCGGAGGCGATCCTGAACTGCCGCACGACGGAAGCGCTGGCCCGGTGGACGAAGGGCGTGCTGATCCCCGCCGCGGACGAGCTGCTCGGCGCGCAACCGACGCTGATCGGGCACAGCTCGACTTATGTCTGCCGCCCGCGCTACGGCGATCCGGACGCCAAGCTCAGCGAGCATGCCACGGCGAACGCCGTCGACATCGCGTCGATCGCCTTCGCCGACCGTGGGCCTCTCGCCATCCGGTGGCGTGAGCCGACGACCGCCGAAGGCCTGTTCCAGCTCGCCATCCGCGAAGGATCGTGCCGCTACTTCACCACGGTGCTCGGCCCGAGGACGAACGAGCCGCACGGCACGCACCTCCACTTCGACATGGCCGAGCGGGAGAGCGGCTACGGCCTCTGCGACCTGGCGGAAACGAATGTCGGCGGCGTGGAGCCGTAGGCGTCCACTGCGGAGCGGCGCCGATTACCGCTACCTCGCCCCGAGCGCGGGCACGGTGAGGAAGAGGATGCGCTTCTGCTCCACGCGCGTGCGGCCCACGCTATCGAGCACGAGGCCGCAGGCGGCGGAAACGAAGCCGATGACGAAGAGACCCGTCGCGACCGCCAATACCGCTGGGTCGGACGCAGCCCCGCCCGTCATCCAGGCGGGGAGGGCAGGTGCGGCGACCACCAGCCCCCCGATCCAGAAGAGGGCCGCGACGGCGGAATAGAATGCGAAGGGCCGCGTCTCTTTCATCAGCATGGCAAGGACCTTCAGGACCCGCAGGCCATCCCTCAGCGTGCTTGGCTGCTTCCCGTCGGACCGGCCCGCTTCTCCAAGCTCGATCTCGGCGACCGGCACCATCATCTGGCCGGCATGCATGCTGAGCTCCGCCTCGATATCAAAGCCGCGCGTAATGGCCGGGAAGCTTTTCACGAAGCGGCGGGTGAACGCGCGGTAGCCGGAAAAGACATCCAGGAATGCGACGCCGATGGAGCGCCGGTAGAGGCGGTCAAGCACGCGCCGGGCGAACGTCGTGGCGGCGCGGCCGGTGGCGCTGCCGCGCGTGCCGACGGCCATGTCGGCTCGCTCGGTGACGAGCGCGTTCACCAGCGAGGGCGCGTCCGCCGGGTCGTAGGTGCCGTCGCCGTCGGCAAGCACGTAGATGTCGGCCTCGATGTCGGCGAACATGCGTCGCACCACGTTGGCCTTGCCCTGGCGCGTCTCGCGGAAGACCCTTGCGCCCGCATGCGAGGCGACGCGCGCGGTATCGTCGGTGGAATTGTTGTCGAAGACGAAGATCTCCGCGCCGGGCAGCGCTTCGGCAAAGCCCCGCACCACGTTGCCGATCGTGGCGGCCTGGTTCCGGCAGGGAAGCAGAACGGCGACCCTGATGTCATCCTCGACAGCGATTGCGCCCATGGATCCACCCAAAGGTTCAACTCGCGCGAAGTACTAGCCGACGATCGGTTAACGGGGCGGTAAGAGTTGGCGCGGGCGGGAACCGTGCGTTCACCTTTCTCCACTATTGCACCCGCCTGACCCCTAAGCCATTCGTCGACGCAAGCCTCGTGAAGACAACCGCCGAGACCGCAGCCCCACGCGCCGTGTCTTCGGCCGGGGAGAGGGAGACGCCGCTCTGGGCGGTGCTCCTCATTTTCTGGGGTGCGTTCGCCGCCTCCGTCGCGATGACGGCTGCGCTCAACCCGGACCTCTTCGTGCGCCAGGACCCCGACAGCCTGATGCGGCTCGTGCAGGTCCGCGATCTCCTCGCGGGGCAGGGCTGGTTCGACCTGATGCAGTACCGGCTCGACCCGCCGCACGGATCGCTGATGCACTGGTCGCGCATCATCGACGCGCCGGTCGCGGCGCTCGTCATGCTCGGCAACCTCCTCGGGATCGGCGAGGCGTTTGCGCTCACCGTCTGGCCGCTCGTCCTGCTTCTCGGGCTGATGGCCGGCGTCATGCTGAGCGCGTCCGCGCTGTCGGGCCGCTCCGCTGCGGTCCCCGCGCTCATCCTGTCGCTCGTCTTCCTCGACCCGCTTCTCTTCTTCCTGCCGAACGACATCGACCATCACAATGCGCAGTATGCGCTGCTGGCGCTTCTGCTGGCCGCGGCGCTGCGGCTCGGCGAGCGCTCCGTCTACGCCGCGGCGCTCGGCGCCGGGGCGGCTCTCATGCTGGGGATCGGGCTCGAAATGCTGCCGTACGTGGCGATCTTCGCGGGCATCGTGGCGCTGCGCTGGGCCTTCGGGACGCTGGAGGGGCGCGACGCGGTCATTTTCGGCGCCGCCTTCGCGACGCTGCCCGCCGTCCTCTATCTCGCCACCGGGTCGCCCGCCGCGCCTCTTGCCTGCGACGCGCTCTCCTGGGCGTTCGCCTTACCCGCTGCGGCGGGGGGGCTGGGGCTTGCCACGATTGCCGCGACATTCGGGGAGAGGGGAGGCCCGGCGCTGCGGGTCGCAGGCGCCGCCGCCGCCGGCGTCGCGGCCCTTGCGGTGCTCGTCGCCATCGCGCCGGAGTGCCTGAGCGGGCCGTACGGCGCGCTGTCCAGTGAGTTGAAGACCACATGGCTTCGCAACATCACCGAGGCGCAGCCGATCTTTGTGTATGCGGCGCAACGGCCCGTCGCCGCTATTGCCACGCTCGGTCCGCCCGCGGCCGCGCTCGCGGTGGCGCTGGCGCAGGTCTGGCGCGGCACGCGGCAGCGGCGCATGGCATGGGCCGTGCCCCTGGTCGTTCTCGGCGCGGCGCTGGCGCTCGGCTTCCATCAAGTACGCACGCTGCCCTATGCCAACGTGGCGGCGATCGCCGTGCTCGGCGCGTGGCTGGCGGAGATCGCGGCGCGCAGCGCAATGACCTCGCTCCGGTCGAAGGCGGCGGTTCCGGTTGTCGCCGGCTTCCTTGTGGCCTGTCCGCTGGTGCACGTCGCCCTCGGCTCGGCGGCGGTGGGGGCGCTTTCGCTTGCCACCGGCGGCCGCCTCGCGCCGCCGGAGAAACCCGCGCCGCCGCAGGCGGAGACGGCCGGGCTGTCGAATGCGGAGCGGGAGTGCCTCGGTCCGGCGAGCGCCTCGCTCTTCTCCCGCGTTCCGCCGGGGCGGGTGCTTGCCCCGGTGTTCTACGGGTCGGCGGTGCTGATGCTCTCGCCGCACAGCGTCGTGGCCGCACCGTACCACCGCGCCGGGGAAGCCATACTCGACGCCAACCACGCCACGCTTCGCCCTGCGGCGGAGGCGCGATCCATCGTCCGGGCCCGCGGCGTCGACTACGTGGCTCTGTGCGCGACCTCGCGCGAATCGGCCATCGCGGCCCACAAGGCGCCGGACGGCCTGCTGGCGGAGCTGCTCGCGGGTGCCGCGCCTGCCTGGCTGGAGCCTGTCACGATGGACGAGGCCACGTCGCTCAAGCTCTGGCGAGTCGTGGATTGAGGGAATCGCGGCCTTAAGCCTGAAGCGGCGCTGTGGTATGAGGCACACCATGCTTCGGCTTCTGCTCACGCTGGCGCTGCTCGCGCCTGCCCCGATTGCAGCCGCGCAGGAGCGCCCCGCCAAGGAATATTTCGGTGCGGCGCAACTGCCGGCCGACCTGCCGCCCGAGCCGATCGGCTTCTACAGCCGCGGCTGCCTCGCCGGCGCGGTGCAGCTCGCGCCCGACGGCCCGTACTGGCAGGCGATGCGCCTGTCGCGGAACCGGCAGTGGGGCCTGCCGATCCTGGTCGACTTCGTGATGCAGCTGGCGCAGGACGCCGCCCAGCAGGACGGCTGGCCCGGCCTGCTGGTCGGGGACCTGCACCAGCCGCGCGGCGGGCCCATGCTCACCGGTCACGCCTCGCACCAGAGCGGCCTCGACGGCGACATCTGGCTGACGCCGATGCCGGAACGGCGCCTCACCGAGCACGAGCGGGAGACGATGTCCGCCATCCCGGTGGTCGAGCCGGGGCCGCACGAGGTGGACCGGAATGTGTGGACGCCGGCGCATGGCCGGCTCATCCGCCGCGCCGCGCTCGATCCGCGCGTGGAGCGCATCTTCGTCGCGCCCGGCATCAAGAAGGCGCTCTGCGCGATGGCCGGCTCCGACCGTTCATGGCTGCGCAGGGTGCGGCCCTACTACGGGCACAACTATCATTTCCACGTGCGGCTCTCGTGCCCGCCGGGCGCGCCCTGCCGCAAGCAATCGCCCCCGCCGCCGGGCGATGGATGCGGGCCCGATCTCGACTGGTGGTACACGGCGGAGCCCTACAAGCCGGCGCCGCCGTCCGACGCGCCGCCGAAGGAGATCATGATGTCGGATCTGCCCGATGCCTGCCGGCAGGTGCTGGCGGCGCCGAGCCGGCCGGGCAGCATGACCATGCTGCAGGCCTTCGCCTCCGGCCGCAGCGAGCCGATCCCCGCCGTGCAGGCGATCGAGCAGGCGGCGCTGCCGGACGGGGCGATCCCGGCACGGCTGCCGCGTCCGCGGCCCGAGCGCTAGGCTAGGCTACGCTTCGGCTTCCGCGAAGGCGGGGCAACTCACGCCGGTGCCGCCGAGGCCGCAATAGCCGGCCGGATTCTTCGCCAGGTACTGCTGGTGATAGTCCTCGGCGAAGAAGAACTCGGGCGCGTCACCTATCTCCGTGGTGATCCTGTCGTAGGAGCGGCCGAGCGCCTCTTGGTAGGCGTCGCGCGAGGCTTCCGCCTGGCGCCGCTGCTCCTGGGAGAAGACATAGATGCCGGAGCGGTACTGCGTCCCCACGTCGTTGCCCTGGCGCATGCCCTGCGTGGGATCGTGCGCCTCCCAGAAGCGCCGCAGGAGCTCGGAGTAGGAGACGGTCTTCGGATCGAACACGACGAGCGCCACCTCGTTGTGCCCGGTCATGCCGCTGCAGACCTCCTGGTAGGTGGGGTTCGGCGTCGCGCCGCCGGCATAGCCGACGGCAGTGACGAAGACGCCTGGCGTCTGCCAGAAGACGCGCTCCGCGCCCCAGAAGCAGCCGA
>CAZMJQ010000430.1:0-2915 GCA_964566475.1 uncultured Propylenella sp.
CCGCCGATCGCCAGGATGTAGTCCACCTCTCGTTGCGCGAAGTCGTTGACGGTCTTGTAGGCGGCGATGCCGTATTCGTTCAGCCCCGCCGGCTTCTCGCACGCCTCGAGCACGGTCACGTCATGGCCGTGCATGGCGAGCCGGTGCGCGCAGGAAAGGCCCGCCGGCCCCGCGCCGACGACCGCGATGCGCTTCCCCGTCGGCGCCGCGCGCCTGAAGGGATGCTCCCACCGCTCCATCAGGAAGTCGGTCGCGTAGCGCTGGAGCTCGCCGATCTTGACGGGCTTCTCCTCCGCCCCGTTCCTGACGCAGGCCTGCTCGCACAGCGTCTCCACGGGGCAGACGCGCGCGCACATCCCGCCCATGATGTTGGATTCGAGAATGGTCTTGCCGGCCCCGCCGGGATTATCGGCCTGGATCTGGCGGATGAAGAGCGGGATGTCGATCGAGGTCGGGCAGGCCTGCGTGCACGGCGCGTCGAAGCAGAAGTAGCACCGGTCCGCCTCGACGAAGGCCTCATGGCGGGAGAGCGGCGGGTGCAGGTCCGAGAAATTGCGCAGGTATTCGTCCGCGCCGAGCCGTCCAGCCGCAATATCCGGGGCGTGCTCTCCCCTGCTCATGGCAACTCCCTCCGCCGTCGGCGCAGCCAGGCGCCGACGAGACCTCAAATCCCCGATGCAAAGGATGGACCGGTCTCCCGGTGCGGTCAATTTTTTTATCAACCGATCAATTTTCTCACGGAGAGCCGTGCTGGCGTGGCATCGCGCCTGCGCATTCCCTATTTCTGCCTTGGCGCGCCTGCTAGAATGCAGCCACTCCCGTGAGGCCTGTCCCCGATGGAAGAGCGATCAGTAGAGCGCCGGCTGGCCGCAATTCTTGCGGCCGATGTTGTCGGCTACAGCCGGCTCATGGAGGTTGACGAGGCCGGCACGCTGGCGCGGCTTCGCACCGTGCGGCTGGAGCTGATCGATCCTGCGATCGAGAAGTGCAAGGGTCGCATCATCAAGACGACTGGCGACGGCATGCTTGTGGAGTTCCAGAGCGTGACCGAGGCGCTACGTTGCGCGGTGGACTTCCAGCAGCGCATGGCGCGGCGCAACCGCGACATGCCGGCGTCGCGCGCCATCCTCTATCGCATCGGCCTCAATCTCGGCGACGTGATCGTGGAGGAAGACGACATCTTTGGCGACGGCGTAAACGTCGCCGCGCGGCTCGAGACGATGGCCGAGCCGGGTGGCATCTGCATCTCCGCCGCGGTCCGTGACCAGGTGGGCGATCGGCTCAACGTGGCCTACGAGGATCTCGGCGAGCAGCAGGTCAAGAACATCAACCGCACGATCCGCGCGTTCAAGGTCCTGCTCGATGGAGAAGCGAAGGGCGCCACGGACAGCGCCGCCATCGGCGCCGCGAGCGCGTCTCCGGAAGCCGTATCCCGCAGGCCATCCATCGCCGTGCTGCCGTTCGTCAACATGAGCGGCGACCCGGAGCAGGAGTTCTTCGCCGACGGGCTGACCGAGGACATCATCACAGAGCTGTCGCGGTTCCGCGAGCTCCTGGTGATCTCGCGCAATGCCGTCTTCGTGCACAAGGGTAAGCCCGTGACCGCGCGCGCCATCGCTCGCGAGTTCAACGTCGAGTATGTCGTGGAGGGGAGCGTCCGCAAGGCGATGGACCGGGTGCGCGTCACCGTGCAGCTTATTGACGGAGAGACGGAGACGCACGTCTGGGCGGAGCGCTACGACCGCAAGCTGGAGGACATCTTCGCGATCCAGGACGAAGTGACCTCCGCCATAGCCGCAACGCTCTGGGGGCGCGTGGAGGCAGCGCGGCACGACCGCGCGCAGCGCAAGCGCCCGGAGAACATGGCCGCCTACGAATACGTGCTGACCGGCAAGGTCCTGCACCACTGGTCGAACCGCGAGGCGAACGCCGAGTCGCTGCGGATGCTGGAACGTGCCATCAAGCTCGACCCGAACTACGCGCATGCGCATGCCTGGAAGGCCTGCGTGACGGGCCAGGCGTGGCTGCATAGCTGGTGCGAAGACGCCGACGTCGCCGTGAGGACGATCGCCGACGAACTGCAGGTCGCGCTTTCGCTCGACGACAACGACGCCGACGTGCACCGGATCCTTGCCGCGCTGAACCTGAATTTCAACGAGCACGACAAGTCAGCTTACCACCAGGAACGGGCGCTGAGCCTCAACCCGAACAGCGACCTTATCGTCGTGCAGCAGGGCGAGCTGCTCACCTGGCTGGGGCGGCCGGAGGAGGGGATCGAGTGGATCCGCCGCGCCATGCGGCTCAACCCCTATCATCCGGAGCGCTTCTGGAACCATCTCGGCCGCGCCCAGTACACGGCGCGCCACTACGCCGACGCGATCCAGTCCTATTCGAAGCTCACCGCCCCCGACCACACGCACCACGCTTTCATGGCTGCGTCTGCGGCGCAGCTCGGCGACCGCACCGCCGCGGAGGCGCATGCCGCCCGGGTGGTCAGGCTCGAGCCCGCCTTCCGGATCGACAGCTATCTCGGAACGCTGCATTACAAGCAGCCGTCCGACCAGGAGCACATCCGCGAAGGACTCGCGAAGGCGGGGCTACCGGAGGAATAGGATCGGGCGCTTTCGCGCCACAGCACCTCACGCTGCGCTCCGAAGCCCTCCTGCCGTCTCGATGAACGCCACGATCCGCTCGAGCCCGACCCGCCGGCGCATGTCCGCGAAAACATAGGGCCGCCCTTCGCGCATGCGCTTCGTGTCGGCTTCCATCACGTCGAGGTCGGCCCCGACATGGGGAGCGAGGTCGGTCTTGTTGACGATGAGCAGGTCGGAGCGCGTGATCCCCGGCCCGCCCTTGCGCGGCAGCTTCTCGCCGGCCGCGACGTCGATGACGTAGATCGTTATGTCGGCAAGCTC
>CAZMJQ010000431.1:0-11650 GCA_964566475.1 uncultured Propylenella sp.
GGTGACAGGCCGGACCTACCGGCCTGATCCGATTGCCCTACATGACCGCTCCGATCTGCCAGGGCACGAATTCGTTGTCGCCGAGGCCGAGCGCCTCGCTCTTTGTGTGCTCGCCAGAGGCGACGGCGAGTATCCTTTGGAATATCTCCTCGCCCTTCGTCTCGATCGTCGCCTCGCCGTCGACGATGTCGCCGCAATTGATGTCCATGTCGTCCGTCATGGACGCGTAGAGGCGCGAGTTGGTGGCGAGCTTGATGGTCGGCGCGGGCTTGGAGCCGAAGGCCGAGCCGCGCCCGGTCGTGAAGCAGACGATCTGGCTGCCGCAGGCGACCTGCCCGGTGACGGAGGCCGGGTCGTAGCCGGGGCTGTCCATGAAGATGAAGCCCTTTTCGTGGACCTTCTCGCCGTAGAGTGCGACGCCGGCGAGCGGCGTTGTCCCGCCCTTGGCCGCGGCGCCGAGCGACTTCTCCAGGATCGTGGTGAGGCCGCCCGCCTTGTTGCCGGGGGAGGGGTTGTTGTTCATGTTGCCGCCGTTGCGGCTCGTGTAGTCCTCCCACCAGCGGATGCGGTCGATGAGCTTCTGCCCCACCTCCTGCGAGGCCGCGCGGCGGACCAGAAGCTGCTCCGCGCCGTAGATCTCCGGCGTCTCCGCCAACACCGCCGTGCCCCCGTATTGGACAAGGATGTCGGCTGCGCGCCCGAGCGCAGGGTTGGCGGTGACGCCGGAATAGCCGTCGGAGCCGCCGCATTGCAGCGCTACCATCAGCTCGCTCGCCGGCACCTCCGTGCGCTCGATCACGGGAAGGGAGGGGAGCAACTCGGCGATCATGGCGAGGGCCGTATCCACCGCGCGGCGCGTACCGCCCGATTCCTGGATGGTGAGCGTGTGGAACTGCTCCTCGCCGAACCCGTACTTCGCCTTGAGCCGGCCGATCTGCATGACCTCGCAACCGAGCCCGACGAAGATCGCGGCGGTGACGTTGGGGTGCGTGGCGTAGCCCCACAGCACGCGCTCGAGATTGTCGAATCCCTCGCCCGCGTCGGCCATGCCGCAGCCCGTGCCATGCGAAAGCGCGATGGCCCCGTCGATATGGGGGTAGTCGTCGAGCATGCCGGAGCGGTTTACCCGGTCGGCGATCATGCGGATGACCGTGGCGGAGCAGTTCACCGTTGAGCAGAGCGCGATGAAGTTCCGCGTGCCGACACGGCCGTCTGCGCGGCGCAGGCCCCTGAAGGCCGCCTCCGCCGGGTCGCGGTATTGGACCGGGCGGAAATCGACGCCGATGCGGTAGTCCTGGTCGTGATCGCCCATGGCGCAATTGTGCACGTGGACGTGCGCGCCGGCCGGGATGTCCTCCGTCGCATAGCCGATGATCTGGCCGAACTTCCTCACCGGTGCGCCGGAGGGGATCGCGGCGGTGGCGACCTTGTGGCCCATCGGCACGGCGCGGGCAACGGCGACGCCCTCGCCCTCAAGCGCGGTGCCGCTCGGCAGCGAGACGACCGCGATGACCACGTTGTCGTCCGGGTGCAGTCGCACGAAGCGGCGCTTCGGCGCGAGCGTGCTCTGGGGGGCGGTCTCGGCAGGTCCGAGCGGGGCGGTTTTCAGTTTGTCGGTCATGTGCTTACCAAAAAGTATGATTTATTGCGACGGTGTCAATCGGAAACGCGCCGAAGCCTCAAGCGACGACCTTTCCGTCGGCGCCGATCACGCCTTTCGTCAGGATGATGTTGGCGTAGAGGCGCCGGTCGCTGGTCGCGACGACGGCGAAGCAGTCCTCCGTGCGGTCGTAGAAATCGAAGCGCTCGATCCGTCCGATCAGGGCCGGGAAACCGGCAAGCCGTTCGACGATCGCCTGGAAATCCGCGATGGCCGGCGGGATCTCGTCGGGCTTCCCGACGACCTGCATACCGTGCGCCGGGGTCTCGACGAACGAATCGAGCGGCAGAACGGAGAGCACGGCAGCGAGCGTCTCGCTGGCGTCCACTCCGTCGAGCCGCACGAGCCGCTCGGCGCATGTCATGGCCGGGAAATTCGCGTCGACGATGGCGATCTCGTCGCCGTGGCCCATGGCCCGGAGGATCAGCAGGAGCTCCGGGCTGAGGAGGGGGTCGATACCAAGCAGCATTTCTGTGCCTCTTATGTTGCCACACCGGGGGCCGGCGCGTCGGGCCGGACCAGGCCCTCCGATTTGAGGTCGGTCCACAGCGACGGGGGGATGCGGGTTTGAAGGAGACGCAGGCTGGCCGCGACCTGCTTCGGGTTGTTGGCGCCGGGGATCACGGTCTTCACGGCCGGATGGCCGAGCACGAACTGGAGCGCCGCCTCCACGAGCTTGACGCCGTGCGAGTAGCAGACCGCCTCGATATGCGTGACGCGCGCCAGGATGTCGGACGGGGCAGGGGCGTAATTGTAGCGCGCCTCCGGCACCGGCCCGGTGGCGAGGATGCCGGAGTTGAAGGGCCCGCCGAGGATGATGCCGACGTTCCGCTGCTCGCAGAGCGGCAGGAACGTATCGAGCGCCTCCTGCTCCAGAAGCGTGTAGCGCCCGGCGAGCAGGAAGCAGTCGAACGCGCCTCGCTCCATGAGCGTCTCGCACACCTCCCACTCGTTGACGCCGGCGCCGATCGCCGTGACGGCGTCCGCGCCGCGCAACTCCTCGAGCGCGCGATAGCCTCCCTTGTCAAAGAGCTCGCTGACCCGGGCGTCGGACGCCTCGCGCGAGCCATGGGTCGGCGCGTCAATGTCGTGAACGAGGAGGATGTCGACCCGGTCCTGCTGGAGCCGCCGCAGGCTGTCCTCGTGCGAGCGCATCACGCCGTCGTAGGAATAGTCGAACGCAAAGGCTCGCGACGGCGTGTTCCGAAATACCGTCTCCGGCACCTCCTCCGGCGGGCAGTCGCGGATGATGCGGCCGACCTTGGTGGAAACGACATACGAGTCCCGCTCGTGCTCCGGGAGGACCCGCCCGAAACGCTCTTCGGAGAGGCCAAGCCCGTAGAACGGCGCAGTGTCGAAGACGCGGATGCCCGCCTCCCACGCCGCCTTCAGCGTCCAGTCCGCCTCGTCCTCGGAGATCGGCGCGTAGAGGTTGCCGAGCGGCGCCCCGCCAAAGCCGAGGACGGTGAAGTCCAGCGTGCCGGCACTGGTGCGCAGTCGCCTCGTCTCCATCAACAGACCTCTGCGAGATTGCCGGCGTGCATGGTCAGCCCTTCATCGCGCCGAGCAGCAGGCCGCGCGCGATCTGCTTCTGCAATGCGATCGTGATCGCCACGACCGGCGCAATCATGATGATGATGAGCACCGACATGTACCACCATTGCGGCCCGCGCGTGGCGTTCTGCGCCGCCACGAGGATCGGCATGGTCTGCGCGTTGGCTGTCGAGAGGAAGAGCGCCAGCAGATATTCGTTCCAGGCGAGGATAAGCACGAGCAGCGACGTGGCGGCAAGCCCGGGGCGGACAAGCGGCAGCACGATCGTGAAGAAGATGCGGAAGCGCGACGCCCCGTCGATCGCAGCGCTCTCCTCCAGCTCGATGGGAATGCCGGCCATGAAATCGCGCATCAGCCACACCGCGATGGGAAGGTTCACGGCGGTGTAGGTGGCTATAAGGGCGGTGCGCGTGTCGAGCAGCTGGACCTGCAGAAACATGACGTAGATCGGAAGCACGACGACGACCGGCGGGAGGATGCGGTTGGAGATGATCCAGAACTGGATGTCCTCGTTTCGGAGCGCAAGCCTGAAGCGCCGCGCCGCGGTCGACAGGAAGATCAGGAAGAGAGCCAGAGCCACAACGGCGGCCAGTAGCCAGGGGACGCCGAGGCGCCAGACCGCGGCCACGGTCAAGGCGAGCAGGATGACGAAGACGACGATCGCCGCAATCTTCACGCGGAACTGGATGCGCACCAGCGCATAGGCGGCGGCGGAGCCGAGCAGGACGGCGAAGAACGTGCTCGCCAGCGCCACGACGACCGAGTTGAGGTAGGGCCTCAGCGTGTCGCGGCCGAGGTCGAAGAAGATGTACTCCCAGGCGTGGAGGGAAGGCGTGAAGTCGATGAACGGCAGATAGTCCGGCCCGTCATTGACGTCGACCGGCAGCTTGAAGGAGGTGATCAGCACCCAGTAGAGCGGGAAGAGGACAACGAGGGTCCACAGGCCGAGGAGCACGTAGGTCGCCACCATCGGCGCCGGCGCCATGACAGACAGGTCGCGCGGCTCGAAGAGCCGTTGCCGCAGGCTTCTGGTCGGGGCGCTCATCCCTCGAACCTCCGGGCCGGCCTGGCGACGAAGTTGAAGAACGAGATGCAGGTCACCGTGGCGACGAAAAGCAGGGTGTAGCCTACCGCGGCGGAGCCGCCCAGGTCCTGCGTGCGCCAGGCTATGAAGGCATGCAGGGTGAGGGATTCCGTGGCGATGCCGGGACCGCCGTTGGTGAGCACATTGGGAAGGTCGATGATCTTGAACGCCTCGATCAGCCGGATGAGCACGACGGTCGCCGCGACCGGGGCGATGCCGGGCCAGGTGATGTAGCGGAAGATCTGCCACTCGCCCGCCCCGTCGATGCGCGCGGCCTCGACCCGGTCCTCCGGCTGGTTCTCCAGTGCCGCCAGCAGCACGATGAAGATGAACGGCGTCCACTGCCAGGTCTCGCCGATCAGCACGACCAGCCGGGCCGACCAGGGGTCCGTCGCCCAGGCCCACTGGCCGGCGCCGAGGAACTGGCTGACCGGCGCGAACGGGCCCTTCTGCATGTCGGCCAGCATGCGGAAGGTGTAGGCGATGCCGACCGGCGTCACCATGAGCGGGATGAAGAAGATCACACGGAAGACGTTGCGGAAGCGGATGGCCTGCGCGCACAGAAGCGCCAGCCCGAGGCCGAGCGCAAACTGCAGCGCGACTCCCGCGAAGACGTAGAAGAGCGTCACGACGAGCGAGCCGGGGAACCCGCCGGCGGCGGTCAGCGTGGAAAGAATGAGAAGGGTCAGGCCGATGGCGAGGGCAGCCGATACGGATCGGCCGATGACGCCGATGACGGTCCAGCGGCCGCGCGCGAGATAGCGTTGGAACAGTGCTGCGATCGCGACGAGCAACGCACCGGCCAGGGCCCATTGCACCGGTCCCCAGGCGCCGAAAGTGCCGAGAAGGTGGTACTGCTGCGAGCCGAAGAGCAGCTTCTCGAAGTTGTCGAAGCCGATGAAGCTGATCCGGTATCCGCCGGGCGCCAGGCGGAAGCGCGACAGGGCCATGTAGGCTGAGATGATGAGGGGAAAGATCGACAGCCCCAGGAGGACGAGGACCGTCGGCATGATCATGAGCCGGCCGGCGTTGCGGTCCGTCCATTCGGCGAAGCGATTCTCTCCCGCCACGTCCATCGCTGCGATCCGGCCCGGCGAAGCACGACGCGGCGGCAAGGCGGATGGTGGTCCGCCTCGCTCGGTCATGCGCTCCGGTTCGGCCTTGGGCTTCTCAGCTTGCGCCGATGGTCGCCTTGTAGACCTCGAGCTGCTCGTCCCTGCCGATCTCGTCGCTCAGCTCGTTCCAGCCGTCCTCGATTGCCTGCATGGCTTCTTCCTTCGATATCTCCCCTGCGAGGAAACGCGCGACGGCCTCGTCGAGCACGACCTGCTGGTAGCGCTGGTTCTCGGGGATGCGCAGGTCGAGGATCATGTTGGGGCTGTCCAGGCTCTGCTGGATGGCGCCGAGATAGTCCTCAGCCGCCCGCTCGCTCATGCCGGCCTCAAGCCACAGGTCCAGGTTCTCGAACTGCGACAGGCGGTAAGGGTTGAAGCCGGTCTTGCCGAGCGTCACGTCCTCGTTCGACTGCTCCGGCTGCGACATGTAGGAGAAGAAGTCGTAGACGGCGTCCTTCACTTTGTCGTCGGCCGCGGCGTTGATGCCGCCGCCCCAGCCGCCGAACGCCGCGAACGGCGCACGATTCACACCGTCCTCGGCGTGCGGGCAAAGCTCAGGCGTGCAGTCGACCAGCTCGCCGGTCTCGCGGTCGAGCACCTGACGCGAGCCGGGAAGAGCGGTAGCGCCGACCTTGTCGATCACCTGCGACTGCGCCGGGTCGATGGCGAGCGGGCCGATGTCGCCCCAGTCTATCGAGAGAGCGCAGCGTCCCGACGTGAACAAGCTCCGCGTGTCGCCAACGTCGAGATTCGGCTCGTCGGGCGGGCCGTACTGCGTCGTCTCCTTGTAGATATCGAGCGCCCTTGAGAAGGCTGCGTTGTTGACCAGCGGGGTCATGTCATCTGTATCGAAGAACGCGCCCTGGCTCGTCCCCTGCGACTGGACCATGCTGCCGGCGATCGAGGTGATGAACCAGTAGGCCTGGGCGTTGCGCTTCTTGGAGATGCACGAGCCGTAGTCGGGCTGGCCGTCGCCGTCCATGTCCTTGCCGTGCAGCGCCTCTGCGACCTCGACATATTCGTCCCAGGTCTCAGGCGGCTCCAGCCCGGCTTCCTCCAGCACGTCCGTGCGGTAGTACATCATGTGGAAGTCGCCATCGAGCGTCAGCATATAGACCCGGCCGTTGTACTGCTGCGAGAAGTCGCGAAAGAACCCGGCAATGTCGTCCCACTGGATGTCGGAATCGCCTTCCACGCGCTCGGTGATGTCCTCCAGGTATTCGCCGGAGATGTAGTCGACCATCCATTGCGGGGCGAAGACTGCCGCGTCGATGGAGTTGGTGCCGGTCGCCCAATCGGTGAGTATCTTGGTGTAGAGGTCGGAGAACGGTACGGTGACGACGTTGATCGTCGCCCCGGTGAGCTCCTGGAAGTCCGGTGCGCGCCGCTGCAGCGGCTCGGCGATCTGCGGCCCGGTGAAGGTGATGACGTTCACCGTCACGCCCTCGTACATCTTGTCCTGCGCAACCGCGGGCGGAGCAGCTGCGGCGCACAAGGCAAATGTGCCGATCAGTAGATTCCTTGCCTTCATCGTCTTCCTCCCGATGTGAGCGGCGCTTGCGGCCGCGTTCCTGCTCCCCGTGGAGCTTACGGCGCGAACAGCTCAGGCCGTTCGGCCGCAAACTTGTGCAGCCCGGTCAGGACGTTGCCGAGATGGGCGCGCATTGCCTCAGCGGCGGCGTCCCCGTCGCGCTTGGCGAGCGCGGCAAGGATGACTTCGTGCTCCACGATGGTCGCCGGGTTGCGCCCGGTCGGCACCAGCAGCAGGCGCATACGCTCCGTGTGGGCGCGGGCCGATTCGACCACCTCCGCGACGCGTCGCTGCGCCAGGCGCGCAAACAGGGCCGCGTGGAAACGCACGTCCAGCAGATAGAACTCGTCATGATCGCCTGCCGCCGCGGCCGCGCTCTGGTACTCCACCAGAAGCCTCAGCCGGTCGAGCGTGGCATCGTCGACCGCGGGCGCGACCCGCCGGATCGTGGCGACTTCGAGCGCCTCGCGCACGAATGCCGCTTCCTCAACGTCGCCCAGGCTGATGCGTGTGACGTAGGTGCCCTTCTGCGGCTCGACCGTCACGAGCCGCTCCTCGGCGAGCCGCGCCAGCGCCTCCGACAGGGGCTGCCGCGACAGTCCCATGCGTTCGCATATCTCGGCCTTGTCGATGCGCGCGCCGGGTTGAAGCTTCAGCGAAATGATGGCGTTGCGGAGCACCTCGTAGGCCAGGGCCGACTTCGATCGGGTCTTTCTGGCCGCGCTCTGCAGCAGCGGGTCGCTGTACACGGACAATTTCCTCCGACCTCAAGCTAACGTACTAACATTTCAGCCCGCAAGCGGCCTTCGGCGCCTCCTCTCGCGCGGGCCGACAAACTCGCTGACGCAATTGCCGGGCCCTGTACCGATGGCCCGAATGCTGAAGGAAAATCGCTCCGAAGTGAGACAACCGGCCGTTCGGCCGTCAAACTCTTTGTTTACGCTGTGCCGGTAGAAGGGTCGTCGGTGGGACGCAGACTGGTTCCGCGTTCCGTCCCACTCTTTCCTTCTCAGGAGTGCCAGCGGCGGCCGATGTCCACTCGTCAGCGTAAGCAGTCGCGTGCTCGGCCGCTGCTCTTGCCGTTCTGCTGCCTCCTCATCATGGGCTACTTCGCCTACCATGCGGTGGAAGGCGATTACGGGCTGTTCGCGCTCGGAAAGCTGCAGGATCGGGTCGACGGCCTCGAGGCGGACCTTAAGAAGGCCCGCGCCGAGCGGCGGCGGCTGGAGGGTCATGTGGCACTGATGCGGCCGGAAAGCCTGGACCGCGACATGATCGACGAGCGCGCCCGCGAGGCGCTCAACATGGCCAACGCCAAGGATATCGTGATCTTTCTCGAGCCCGCCTACCGCCGCCCTGCGCGCTAGGAGCCCGATTCCGACATTTGCCGGCGAAGGAGCCAGACGCCCCCCCGCATGGCAGGTTTGCACAAGCGACGGTCGAACCGGCTGGCGTTTTGCCGTGTGAAATGGCGTAATTATATGCCACCAAGAAGCATATCGATGCGGAGGAAACGATGGCGCAAGGTCCGGCTGCCGCACGGCAGGTCAGCGACGACGACTTCGTACGGCCTGAGCGATTGGGATCAGGCGAGGCCACCAGTGCACCCGGGACCCCAGAGCTCTCCAAGGACGCGGAGCTCAGCGCCTACCGTTCGATGCTGTTGATCCGCCGGTTCGAGGAGAAGGCGGGGCAGCTTTACGGCATGGGGCTGATCGGCGGGTTCTGCCACCTCTATATCGGCCAGGAGGCAGTCGTCGTCGGCATGCAGATGGCGGTGATCGATGGCGATCAGGTCATCACCGGCTACCGCGATCACGGGCACATGCTGGCCACCGGCATGGACCCGAAGGGCGTGATGGCGGAGCTCACCGGGCGCCGGAGCGGCTACTCCAAGGGGAAGGGCGGCTCCATGCACATGTTCTCCAAGGAGAAGAAGTTCTACGGCGGGCACGGCATCGTGGGCGCGCCGGTGCCGCTGGGGACCGGACTCGCCTTCGCCAACCGCTACCGCGAGAACGGCAATGTCAGCGTCACCTATTTCGGCGACGGTGCGGCCAACCAGGGGCAGGTCTACGAGAGCTTCAACATGGCGAAGCTCTGGCGCCTGCCCGTGGTCTACGTGATCGAGAACAACCAGTACGGCATGGGTACCAGCGTGAAGCGCGCCTCCGCCACGACGGAGCTCTGCAAGCGCGGCCTCTCCTTCGACATTCCGGGCGAGCAGGTCGACGGGATGGACGTGCGCGCGGTGAAGGCGGCCGGCGAGAAGGCGCTGGAGCACGCGCGCAGCGGCAACGGCCCGATGATCCTGGAGATGCTCACCTACCGCTACCGCGGCCATTCCATGTCCGACCCCGCCAAATACCGCGCCCGCGAGGAGGTGCAGAAGATGCGCACCGAGCACGACCCGATCGAGATGGTCGGCAAGCGGCTGCGCGAGAAGGGCCGGGCGGGCGAGGACGACCTCAAGGAGATCGACAAGGAGATCCGCCGCATCGTCAACGAGGCGGCCGAATTCGCCCAGCAGGACCCGGAGCCGGACCCCTCGGAGCTCTGGACCGACGTCTACGCCGAAGCCAGCCAGGCAAGCGTCGGGAAGGATGAGTAGCGGCGCCGGATCGCGGGCAGGAGATGGACTCGCGCACAAAGGTGGTTTTCTCCGGCCTGACGATCGTCGTCGCGCTTGTGCTGAGTCTGCTGACAGCCGTCATCTTGTTCAGATTCATGGAATCCTCAGCCGAAGCCACGATTCAGGACTGGAAGTTTGGCGGCGCGTTCGCCGGATTTTTGGCGACGTTCTTCGTGGTCACCGGCGCGATGCCGAACATGTTCAAGCTGTTCACCGAGGACGAGATCAGGAAGTATACGGATCGGATACAAGAGCTTGAGCTGAAGGTGCTGAAGGGGGCGCCTTGTCCGCCCGGGTTCGTGGGGGAGCTCGATGAATGGCATCGCATTTCATTCGTTAGGCCGGCCGAATGGACAGACTGGAAGCCGAACCCGATCTACGTCTTCAATCAGCCGGTCTCGGAAGGCGCCTTTCAGACCAACCTCAACGTCTGCCTCTACGGTGCGGACGACATTCGCGGATGGTACAGGCAACTCGATTGGGGAGAGTTCGACCCGGAGCGGGTCGAACTCAATGAACTCTACGACAAATGTTATGAACTCAGCAAGACGAGCCTTGAAACCGGGCTGGATGTGAAAGTAGAGTCCGGGTCACTCAAGGAGTACATTACGGTGAACGAGATAAAGAGTCTGAGGTTTTTGCATTCATTCGAAGTGGAGGGCTCGATGGTGAGGAAGACGATGGTACGGCAGTGCGGACTGTTCGTCTGGATGTCTGATCGCAAATCGCTTCTGGAGGTCACATTCTCCGACGCGGCTGATAGCTTCACGAGTTCGAGCGAAGCCTTCAACAAGATCGTTTCGTCTGTTCGCTTTTGGTAACGCGGCCGGATAGGAAGAATACGGTAGGTGCGATGCCGATACAGATCCTGATGCCCGCCCTCTCCCCCACGATGGAGGAGGGCACGCTCGCCAAGTGGCTCATCAAGGAAGGCGATCAAATCTCCGCCGGCGACGTGATCGCCGAGATCGAGACCGACAAGGCCACCATGGAGGTCGAGGCGGTCGACGAGGGAACCCTCGGCAAGATCCTGATCAGCGAGGGCACCGAAGGCGTGAAGGTGAACACGCCGATCGCCGTCATCCTGGGCGAGGGCGAGGACGCTTCCGCTGCCGAATCTGCCGCCGAGCCGCCGACGAACGGAGGCAAGGAGCCGGGCGCCAAGCAGGCTCCGGACGAGCCGGGCCCCTCGCCGGAGCCGGGCGACGATGAGGGCGGCAAAGCGGCCAAGGCCCCGGACGACAAGCCTGTCTCGGCGGTCGAAGCCGTTCACGAGATCGAACCGGTCGAAGCCCACCCGGAAGTGCCCGAAGGCACCGAGATGGTGGAGCAGACCGTTCGCGAGGCGCTGCGCGACGCGATGGCGGAGGAGATGCGCCGCGACGGCGACGTCTTCGTCATGGGCGAGGAGGTCGCCGAGTACGAGGGGGCGTACAAGGTCACGCAGGGCCTGCTCGCCGAGTTTGGCGACCGGCGCGTCATAGACACGCCGATCACCGAGCACGGCTTCGCCGGCCTCGGCGTCGGTGCGGCCTTCGCCGGCCTGCGTCCGGTCGTGGAGTTCATGACCTGGAATTTTGCCATGCAGGCGATCGACCACATCATCAACTCCGCGGCCAAGACGCTCTATATGGCGGGCGGGCAGATGGGCTGTCCGATCGTGTTCCGCGGGCCGAACGGAGCGGCCGCGCGGGTGGGCGCGCAGCACAGCCAGGACTACGCCGTGTGGTACAGCCAGGTGCCGGGCCTGAAGGTGGTGCAGCCGCACACCGCCGCCGACGCCAAGGGGCTGCTCAAGTCCGCCATCCGCGACCCCAACCCGGTGATCTTCCTGGAGAATGAGATCCTCTACGGCCATACCTTCCCGGTGCCGAAGCTCGACGACTTCTCGCTCCCGATCGGCAAGGCCAAGCTGGCGCGCAAGGGCGACGCTGCGACCATCGTCTCCTTCGGCATCGGCATGACCTACGCGCTGAAGGCCGCCGAGGTGCTGGCGGAGGAGGGGATCGAGGCCGAGGTGATCGATCTCCGCACCATCCGCCCCATGGACATCGACATGGTGATCGCGTCGCTC